>NZ_JBHVSY010000015.1:80865-208510 GCF_042884935.1 Streptomyces sp. NPDC058092 | reverse complement strand
GGCCGGGTCCCCGGCCGGCCGACGTGCGCAGTCAGCGGCGGCGGACGGCGATCGCCGCAACGCGGCTCCTGCCCAAGGTGATGTCGGCGATCAGCCGGCCCGGCAAGCCCTGGGCGGGGGCGGGCCCTGTTCCGACGTCGTCGGCGGACAACCCGCGTGTCAGACCTGTGCCGAGCCCCTTGAGGTATGCCTCCTTGCGTACCCAGGCGCGGGCGAAGGCCAGGGGCCGGTCCTGTGCGGGCAGAGCCAAGAGCTCCATGGCCTCCCTCGGGTGAAGCTCCGAACCGAGTCTTGTTGCCTGTTCGGGTGGCGGGATCCTCTCCATGTCAACGCCGACGGGCGTGTTCGCCACTGCGAGGAGGCAGAGTTCCCCGCTGTAGGCCGGCGAGAAGTGCACCGCACCGTTCGCCACGACCGGGCGGCCGTGCGGGCCGCCGCACAGCGGGCACCGTTCGCGGGTGAGGAGCACCTCCCGGGGCGCGACGTCCAAGTAGGCCGAGGACTCGGCGCAGGAATGTGTGCGCGCTCATGTACCTGCGGCGGTCGCACGCCCGGTGAAACGCCGGCGCCCGCTGCTTCTCGTCGGCGTCCAGGACTGACGGTGCCTCCTGGAGTGTGTCCCGTTCGCCCGCCGTGACGAGCCGCAGTCCCAGCGCCATCGTCGCATCGAGGCTTGTCGGTGCGGGCACCGTGGTCATTTCTCCATCACCGCATTCACGAGGTCCAGCGCGAGGTCCCGGGTGTGGTGGACAGGGAGGCGGTTGTCGGTGTACCAGTCGTCGCCGGCCTCCGGGTGCGGTCCGGTGACCCCCACACGGCCGGTGCCGAACCGGGTTACGACCGCGGCGGTCGCGCCGTTGGTGTAGGTGGCCAGGACGGTCGCGTCCGCGTCCGCGTCGAGCGCGAAGTACGGTCCGTCCTGAAAGAAGACGGTGCGGGGCCGTCCGCGCCACATCACCCCGACCAGCGTGTTGCCGGTGTCGTGGACTGTGCACCCCGGTGAGCGGATGTACTGGTCGGTGTCGCCGGGCAGCAGCGCGAATCCCGGGGTGGCCCCTGCCAGATAGGCACCCAGGCAGAAGCCCAGGTAGCGTCCGCCGCCATGGACGAAGTCACGGATCGCGTCACGTTGCCGCCTCAGCCTCCGGTAAGCAGGCCGGAGCGAGCCGCCACCCGGCTGGGCATACACAAGGGCCCTGGACAGCGACCCGGCCGACAACTTCAGGGCCTCGCGCGGACCGGCGAAGCGGACGTCCAGTTCCCACGGGCCGGCGGTGAGCAGGTCCGCGACCGCCTCCGGGCAGCCTGGCAGCGATGCCGGTCCCCGGTAGACGAGCGCGAGCGGGCGCGGTCCGGGCCTCTCGGCCTGATTCATGTCTTCCTCCTCACCGCCGGCGGTCATGCGTCGCGCACCGCAGTCGACGGCGATCAGTCCCCCCGAACCGGTCGGGGACGGCTCGTCACTCCTTCGGCGGGGAGACCTCGCCAGCTCGTCCCCGGCGGCAGGTGTTCCCCCTTCATGACCAGGGACAACGCCCCGAGCCCGACACGGTCGCCCACCACCGCGTCATACAGCACGATGGCCCGGGGGCCGATGTCCGCACCGGACCGAACAGTCACCGTCGACATCTTCATGACACGATCTTCGAACAAATGTGTCTGTAGTGAGACGTTCATGTCGACCGCGACGTCGTCGCCCACCTCCACCAGGTCGAACTCGGTGAGGAAGGTGGTGCCGATCCAGGTACGCCGGCCGATGTGGGCACCGAACATTCGGAGTATCGCCGGCAGGAACGGAGTCCCTACCAGCAGCCCCACCCCCGCCGGGACCGCGGCCGCCTCGTAAAGGCCGGTGACGAACTCCGTACGCCGTACGAACAAACTCCACAGCGGCTCGATACGCGGCCGGTACCTTCCGATGACGACAAGCTTCGCCACCATGCAGTATGCGATGACCGCGAACGCCGCGCCGATGGTCAGGAAGGGCGATACCAGCACCGGAACCAGCGGTCCGGCGCCACGGGCGAGGCCGGACAGTGCCAGCAGGTACAGGTAGGCACTGGTCGCCAGAAGTGAGGCGGGTACGGTGACGCGGAAGAACTCGATACTCAGACGAGCGAGCACCGCCCTGCGAGTCGGTCGGTACGTCAGCTCCTCAGGGAACGAACCGCTGCTCTGGCGCACCGGCAGCCGCAACGCGGGGGAGCCGAGCCATGTGGTGCCGTCGGGCACACCGTCGGGCGGCGGGACCGTACCCACGCCGACCAGGGAGTTCGCACCCAGCTCCGTGCCGGCCGCCACCAGCGCCGCATTACCGACGAACGCGCGGCTGCCCACCGTGGTGGGTCCCATGGCCACCTGGCCGGCCGCGAAGATGGCGGCGCCGATGCTCGCCTTGTCCGCGACGAAGCTTCTCTCTTTGAGGGTCAGCAGGCCCGGCTCGACGTACGTGGCGGTGGAAACCTCGGCCCCCCGGCCCACGCGCGCGCCGAGCAGCCGCAGCCACGGCACGGTGTAGAGGGTGGCGTAGAGGGCGTTGGTGAAAGTGAGGCTGTACTCCAGCAGCTTGTCCACGACCCACTTGCGTACGCCGAGCGAGGAGCGCGCCGAGTGGATGCCCACGGGCACCTCGGGCAGGACCACGCGCTTGCCGGCGGCCACCACCAGGCACACCGTACCCACGAAAACCGGGCCGGACAGCGCGGTGGCAGCCAGCGCCGAGCCCGCACCCCAGCGCAGCCATGCGAACCAGAACAACGCGATGCTGGGCAGGACCATCAGCAGAGGAGCCAGTTCCAGGAACACCAGGCCGAGCAGCGCCGCGAACAGATGTCGCGGCCGCCAGTGATCTGCAACGCCGCGTGTGCGCAGCATTGTCTCGACGACCGGGGCAAGGGCCTCGACCTGGCGCGCCGGTGATCCGGTCCAGCGCGCTCCGGCAGCCATCGACTCGTCCTGGCCGATCACGGACTGCTCACCGAGCCCGGACCCCGGCCCCATGCACGCACCGGGTTCAAGCACCGCGTTGGCACCGACGAAGGCACGCTCGCCAACCGTGATCGGCGCGACGGTGACCCGTCCGTCCGCGACCTTCCAGGGGCGAAGTGAAACGCCATAGCCGACCGCCGCGTCGCTGCCGATCCTCAGCAGAGCCGGCAGACCGATCACGCCGGTGGCGATCGTGGTGCGGGCTCCGACGCGCGCGCCGAGCAGCCGAAGGTAGGGAGCCATCATGGGAGAGCCGCTGAGTACCCGCAGCGGGCTGATCTCCACCAGCAGGTTCAGCGCCCACAGGCGTAGATAGGTCAGTCCCCACAGTGGGTAGCGGCCAGGTGCGATGCCTTTCTCCAGCAGGCGTGACAGGGCGGGAGGAAGGACCCAGCGCACCGCCAGGTAGCCGGCCAGGACGGCGATCGTCGGCTGCACGATCTGCCCGCCCGAGACCTGGCCGTGGCGTTCGGCGTATGAGACGGCCACAGGGAGCGTCAACAAGAGGAGCACAACGTAGATGGCCCCCGCCTGGGCCAGTCCGGCGAGTGCGATCCGGCCGCGGCTGTGGCGGATGAACGAGCGGGGCGGGCTGGTGCCCATGGTGGCCGCCGAGGCGCGTATCCGCTCTGCGAACTCTTGCACGGTCGGGTGCTCGTACAGGTCGCGCAGAGTCGGCCCGGTTCCGCTGTCGCGGCCGCGCAAGAGCGATACGACCTGGGCGGCGAGCAACGAGTGGCCGCCGAGGTCGGTGAAGAAGTTCGCCTCGGCCGACAACTCGTCGGGAGCGAGACCGAGCACCTGTGCCCAGGTGTCCCGCACCCGCGTCTCCGACTCACCACGGGCGGGCACCATGCGACCGGTCCCCATGAGTCGGCGGCCGGTCGGAGGGGGTAGCAGCCGGCGGTCGACCTTGCCGCTCGGCATAGCGGGAAGGCGGTCGAGGATGTCCAGGAACGACGGCACCATGTAGGCGGGCAGAGTACGTTGCAGGTGCTCGTGCAGGCGGCCGACGAGGTCGCCGTCGGAGGCCGCGTCCGGGCCGGGAGAGTCTGTGGCACGTACGACGTAGGCGGCGAGCACCTTGCCGCTCCCGGTCCCGCTGTGCCCGGCCGGGTCCAGGTCGTCCCGGGTCTGCGGAGTCCTGCCCGTGTCCGGCGCGGGGACGAGCGCGGTGACCGCTTGAGCTATGCCAGGGTCCTCCAGCAGCACGTTGTCGATCTCACCGAGTGCCACCCTGTATCCCCGGATCTTTACCTCGGCGTCGGCCCGGCCCAGGTACTCGATCTCCCCGTCGGCGGTCATCCGGCCGAGGTCACCGGTGCGGTAGAGGCGGCCGCTCCGGGGACCCAGCGGGTGCTCGATGAAACGGTCGGCGGTCAGGTCCGGCCGGCCCACGTAACCGCGGGCCAGGCCGGGACCGCCCAGGCATATCTCGCCGGCCGCACCGTGGGGCACGGGCCGCCGCTGCTCGTCGAGAAGCACCACCGAGTACGTCGGAAGAGGCCGTCCGATGGTGACGGGCCGGTTCGCACGCATCTCCTGCCAGGTCGCCGTGACGGTGGCCTCTGTCGGTCCGTACGTGTTGAGGATGCGGCGTCCCGGCCTGCTCCACCGGTCGACGAGACTCTGCGGGCACGCCTCGCCGCCCACGACGACACTGCGGACCCGCGGCAGCTCGCGCGGGATCGTCGCCAGCAGCGTCGGCACGCAGTACAGCACCGTGACGCGATGCGTCTCCAGGAAGTCGGCGAGCTCGTCGCCGAGCTGCGCGGGGCCGCTCGGCCCGGCGACGAGCGTGGCGCCTGCCGTCCAGGTCGGCCAGATCTCCTCCACGGAGAAGTCGAACGAGATGGTCATGCCCTGGAATACCCGGTCATCGGGGCGTACGGCGTAAACGGGGGTCACGACGGTGAGGAAGTTGCAAATGCTTGATTGGGCGATCTCCACGCCCTTGGGCCTGCCGCTGGAGCCCGAGGTGTACATGATGTATGCGGTGGGATCGTTGTCCTGCCGGCCCGCGGCGGACGTGTCGGCAGGCGGCCGCGTCGTGGGAAGACAAGCGAGTTCACTCGCCCAGGCATCGGTCCGGATCATCCGGCACGCTCCCGGCTCCTCCGTCTCCGCATGCCCGGCGCGCGGCATCAAAGCGCCCGTGGTCAGCAGGACGTCGGCGCCTGAGTCGCCCAGGATGTACGCGATGCGTTCGGGTGGGGACGCGGGGTCGAGCGGCACGAACGCCGCCCCGGCCTTGCACACGCCCAGGAGCGACACGTACATGCCCACGGACCGCGGCAGCAGGACAGCCACGCGCGTACCCGTACCGACGCCCGCACGACGCAGGTAGTGAGCCACCTGGTTGGCGCGTGCGTCGAGATCGGCGTACGTCAGATGCTGCTCATCGCATTCCAGGGCGACGGCCCACGGTGTGCGGTCACAGGCGCCTTCAAAGAAGTGGTGCAGCCGACGGGCCGTGTTTGTCGCGCTCGGGTCGGTGAAGTCTGCAGCCGGAACGACAGGCGGGTCCACGGTTTGCGAGGCCATGAGGAATCCTCCTCCTCAGCTGGGGCCCGGTGGTCCGGGGACTCTTCCAGCCTGTACGGCGCCGGCTGAGAGGAGGCTGAGACAGACCCTCACCTGATCGGTCTGTGCGACTGCCGTGAGAGCGGCTCCCAACCGGTTCACCCTCCCGTCGGGCCCGCTGCCGCAGCTTCTACGGTGCGGTGGGCGGCGTGCTCGACAAGTCGATGCTGGGGTTCTGAGCCGTTGCAATCGTTCACCTGGTCCGTGGGCGCGGTGGACACCATCCTCGGGCTGCGGGCATCACACCACCCGTAGCGCAATGTCCGAATAGCGCCAGATTTGCTGCTCGGGGGCAGCCAGCATTGATTGTCGAGGGCTTTCGGCCGGGTCCCCGCGACAGCGCGCAGGCTGTGAAGCCGCACATACCCGCGTGGCCGAGGCATCTGCCGGGGCCTGACCGCTGCGACGACAACCCACCACCGAGGAACACACCATGACCCGACCCGCTGCTTATCGTCCGGCCCTGCCGCCGCGTGATCGGCGCGGACGGCTTTCTGACCGGCCACGCCGGAGGACCGGATCGCAAGCAGCTGCTGCTGCGCCACGAAGGCGTCGCCGAGAGCATCGCCCGGGCAGCCGCCTGACCGGCGTCGTCGCGCCCCGTGCCACTTCCGCCGGGCCGCGGCGACGCCCACGACCCTGCCCGTTGCCAACCGCACACCGAGGAATCAGACCCGTGAACGACACAACACGGCCGGCCGGAACCGTGAGCGACCTTCTCGACGCCACCGACTGGGCCGCGCTCACCGACGAGATCGACGAATACGGCAGCGCGCCGACCGGGCGGCTCCTCACCCCCGACCGGTGCCGCGAGCTCGCCGGGCTGTACGACGAGACCGAACGCTTCCGCTCCACCATCCACATGGCCCGCCACCGATTCGGTTCCGGGCAGTACCGCTACTTCACGCACGATCTGCCCGAAGTGGTCGGGGAGTTGCGGGAGGCGTTCTACCCGCACCTGCTGCCGATCGCCCGTGCCTGGGCCGACAAGTTGGGGAAGCCCGCCCCGTGGCCGGACGAGTTGGAGGAATGGCTCGGTATGTGTCACGAGGCCGGGCAGTCCAAGTCCGCCCAGATCCTTCTGCGTTACGGTGCCGGAGACTGGAACGCCCTGCACCGCGACGTCTTCGGCGACATGCTCTTCCCGCTCCAGGTCGTCATCGGACTCGACGCGCCGGGCACCGACTACACCGGGGGCGAATTCCTCATGACCGAGCAGCGCCCCCGCGCCCAGTCCCGGGGATCAGCCACCGCCCTTCTCCAAGGACACGGGCTGGTCTTCACCACCCGCGACCGCCCGGTCGCCTCCCGGCGCGGCTGGTCGACCGCGCCCATGCGGCACGGTGTCAGCACCGTCCGATCCGGCCGGCGCCGCACCCTCGGCCTCGTCTTCCACGACGCCGCGTGAACGACCGCACCGATGCCCGCGAAGAAGAAGCGGCGCTCCTGCCGGCGGGTGCACAGCCCCGGAGACACCACATGAACCCGATCGAAGACGGCGCAGGCGGCGGATCGCCCAAGCTCCGTAACCCCGTCGCCGTCAGCCCGGGACCGGATCCCCACACGGAAGCGGAACTGGCCGCACTCATCGGATTGTCGACCGCGCCCCGCTCGCGTATCCGGTCCGTTGCCGTCGGGCACGGGCGCGACGCCGACTCCCGTAACGCCGCCCAGGCGTTCATCCGCGCATGGCAGGCCCTGCACAGGGATGTGCTCGTCGTCGTCGACTGGCCCGAGGACGCGGCCTCGTGGCTGCGTCCCGCCCGACGGCTGACGGCCCAGGCCCCGGACGCGTGGGTGCTGGCAGGCGCGCCGCTCGGAGTGGCCCAGCTCGCCCGGCGCCTTCGCCGGTCCACCGACTGGGATCCGGCCCGCACCTTCGGTTTCGCCTCGCTCGGCACCCCGCGGCTCGTCGAACTCGCCGGTGCCGACACCGTCCATGGTCTGCGCGGCGCCTCCGCCGACGGTGGCACCTGGGACATGTGCCGCGGCTGGACCACCCACTACGAGCCCTTGGACGTGACGTCCGCATAGCGTGGGGGCACGCCCACGTGCGTTTTCGACATGTCGGTGCGGACCGCGGCCGGTGCGGCGTCCGGCACCGGCGCGAGGGGGCTGGCGGCGTGGGCGTCGAGGACCGTGCACGCCCGTACGTACCCGGCAATCGCGACCGTCACGCGAGTCCTCCAGCCCCGAGGGGTGTCGTCCCGGAGCTGCATCAGAGCGAGCCTTTCGCATGACGGACGGCGGCTTCGGCCAGTCCCGTGATCAGCGGGTGGGGCCGGGTGCCGTCACCGAACAGCTCGGGCTGGAAGAGGGTGGCCAGGAAGAAGGGGTGTGCCGGGAGTTCGGCGATACGGACCTCGCCCGCATCGTCGACGCCGGTGAAGCGCAGCCCGTGCGACCGCAGCAGATCCAGGTGGTGGGGCTGGGCCCGTAGTTGCAGTAGTAGCGCTCCACCGTGCGTTCGGCGCCCAGGAACCGCTGTTGCACTCACGTGCTGTTGACGGGTGGGCACACGGTGTCGCCGAACGCCCACCGGCCTCCTCGACGAGATCGGCCGCCCGCCGCGCGGTGAGGAACGCCGGTGGCACACATCGGCAGCTTCGGCCTGCCGTCGGCCTCGGGCCGGTTCAAGAGCGCTGATCAGGGATTCATCGAGCCCTACCTCACGGCCGGGTGCGGCCGGCGCGTCACCGTGACCTACGGCATGTCCGTCGGTACAGAAGCCGGCGTCGACTACACGGGCGGCCCTCCCACCGTCACCGATACGTCGTCCGGAAGCTGCCTGAGCACCACGTCGAAGACGACAGGTCAGGGGCAGCAGGTCACGGTGACGGGCAGCGCGTCGACAGCGGCCGGAAGCCGGACCCCCTGGTTGAATCCGACACCACCCCTGGCCCGATGCCACGGGCCGGCGGGTGCAATGCGCAGCGCGCAGCGCGCGGTGCGGGATTCCTCGTGAAGCGGCTCCGACACCTGCTGGCTAAGCTCGACGAGGGGCCGAATACCAGATCGATGGAGGCTCCCATGACGACTCTCGAACCCCGCGATGTGGCCCCTCGCCTCGCCACCGGTGCGTTCATCCTGAATTCCGGCCTGGGCAAGCTGAAGGCGGACGAAGAGACCGCCCATGGCGTGCATGGCATGGCCTGTATCGCCTACCCGTTCCTCAAGAAGATGGAAGCCAAGCGATTCACCCGGCTGCTCGCGCTGACGGAGATCACGGTCGGCGGAACCCTGCTCGCCCCCTTCGTGCCGACCCGACTGGCCGGACTGGCGCTGACCGGGTTCTCCGGCGGCCTGCTCGGCCTCTACCTCCAGGTACCGGGGATGCGGGAGCCCGGCAGCCTGCGGCCCACCCAGAACGGCATCCCGTTGGCCAAGGACTCCTGGATGCTGGGCATCGGACTCGGCTTGCTGGCTGCGGATGTCCGCTGGCCGGGCGGGCGCGCGTCCCGGTGTCCCTGGCGGCGGTGCCGAGGCTGACGGCAGCGCCCGGCACCGCGTGAGCGAGAACCCGGTGAAGGCTCACGGCGGTCGCATTCTGACTACTCTGGGGGTGGGAATCAGCGTCCGACCGACGCTGGCCGCCCGGGACGCCGGGCCGATGAATGGCCCTCCGTTGCGGGAATTGTCACGGTAGGTATCCGTGTGGGGTGTGGTGTCCCGGAAAACCTGGTTCCGTGGCGGGGTCCGCTCCGCCCACAGATCCAAGGAGTGATCATGAGCGAGTCAGAGGAATACCGCGGTCGCATAAGGGAGATGCGCGCCAAGGCGAAGGACCTCAACGACGCAGCCGAGCGCACTTCCGACCCCAAGGAACGCCAGCGCCTGAAGGAGAAGGCCCGCAGGATCGAAGCGGAGAGCGATCAGGTCAGCGGCATGGCGAGCGGGGACATCTACCCCTTGGAGTAATCGGCCCCTGGAGTAGCCGGCCCCTGGAGGCGCCGGCCCCTGGAGTGGTCGGCGCCGGGCGGTGACCGAAGGCCCCGGTCGCTCCACCCTGACGCCATGGGTGTACGGCCGTCGTGGGTCCCTGGTACCGCGCCACCGCTCAGGGGCCGCTCGGGTCGGTTCCGTGACGGGCCGGGGGGAATCCTGGCGCGGGCCGGGCGTTGAACAAGGGTGTGAGTTCCGTGATCGCATCCACCCGGTTTTCCGTGCTCGACCGTTCCCGTACCCGCGAGGGGCACGACGGCCCGGAGGCCCTCCGTGACACCGTGCGCCTCGCCCAGGAGGCCGAGGCGCTCGGGTACCACCGGTTCTGGGTATCCGAGCACCACAGCGTGCCGGGCGTAGCCGGTTCGGCGCCGACCGTGCTGGCCGCAGCCGTCGCGGCGGCGACATCCACCATCCGGGCCGGTACGGGCGGCGTGATGCTCCCCAACCATCAACCGCTGGTGGTGGCCGAGCAGTTCGGGGTCCTGGAGTCCCTCTTTCCCGGGCGGATCGACATGGGAGTCGGGCGTTCTGTGGGCTTCACCGACGGCATCCGCAGGGCGCTCGGCCGGGACAAGCCGGCCGCTGAGGACTTCGCCGGGCAACTCACCGAGCTGCTCGGCTGGCTGGACGGCACGCAGCGCGGCCACCCGCAGGTGCATGCCCGCCCCGCCGAAGGCCTGCGCATACCCCCGTTCGTGCTGGCCACCGGCGAGGGGGCCGGTATCGCGGCGGAGGCCGGGCTGCCGCTGGTCGTGGGAGACCTCCGCGGCCGGGAGAAGCTGCTGCGGGCCGTCGACCGCTACCGCCGGGAGTTCCGTCCCTCGTCCTGGGCCCCGCACCCCTATGTGGTTGTGGCGGGCACGATCGCGATCGCGGGGAGCGCGGAGGAGGCCCGGCGCATCCTGATACCGGAGGCGTGGTCCATGGCGTACTCCCGGACCCATGGCGTGTTCCCGCCGCTCGCCCCCGCCGAGCGGGTCGAGGCGCTGGCCATGACGGAAAAGGAGCGTGGGTTCTACGAGAGCGGATTGCGCGGTCACCTCCATGGCACGGAGGACCAGGTGGTCACCGCGCTTGAAACGGCTCTCGAAGAGACCGGTGCGGACGAGGTGCTCGTCACCACCAGCACCTATGACCGCGCGGCTCTGACGGACTCCTTGCGCCGACTGGCCCGGATCGCGGAGCTGACCAGCTGAGCACGCGACCGTCGGCGGGGGCGCACCCGGCCGTATCCCGGCTCGGTCCAGTCCCGCAGGCGCCGGCAGGCCGTCACCCCGCTGCAACCGACCCGCTCTGCGGGCACATCCCGTCGGCTCACGCTCGTGCAGAGAACGTAGCGGTAGCCCTGTATGGCACTACTCATGCTCCAGGGACTTCGGCGCGGGCATCGGCCAGCAGCTGGAAGGCGTGCTCGCGATTCTGCTCGAGGGTGCCGTCCACACCGTCGATGGTGACCTGGACCAACAGCTTGCCCTCGCCCGCACAGGCTGCCACCCTGCCGCCGACCAGGAAATCCTCGGGAGGGTCGGCGCGGAAGGTGCCGTAGGCCCCCTTGGGCCCCTTGAAGCTCTGGGTGACACCGTCGGACGGCTTGGCGTCGCACTTCCCGGCGACGTACTCGGCCACCGTGGCGGGGTCCTTCCAGTCGTAGATCTCCAGCGTGAGCTTCGTATCGGTGTGCCGCGGCCCGCTCGTGCCGCGGCCCGCCTCCGTGACCGAGATCGGCACCACGCACGAACCCGTACCGTGCTGGGCCGGCTGGAACCGCCCGTTGACCTCGGCGAACGTATTGACGCCGAGCGCCGCGGCGACCGTGTCGGCTTCAGACAGTGGCCGCAGCTCTTGTTCACGCCATCGGGCAGCGCCTTGTTCACCCCGGTGCCGGGCTGACTCCCGCCGCTTCGACCGCACCCGGCCACCAGCAGCAACGCCAGCCCCCACCCGGCCCATGCAGCGGCGACGACGCCCTGACCGGTCGGCCGGAAGTACCCATGGAACGGATCAGTTTCACCGTCCTGCCGGCCGCCGCAACCGACACCGTCACCGCCGGCCATGGAATCTTCCCCAACACCCTCGTCGACCTGGTCGGCACGATCGGCCACGCGGCCCTGGACGCCCTGCTGCCCGCCCACCGACGGCAACGAGTGAAGGCCCGCACCCGCAAGAACCCCACCAGCAAGTACGGACCGAACGCCGGACAGCACCCTCAGAAGGCACAGAACTACACCGTCCGCACCACCGTCGCGTTCTTCGACCACGGCCTCAATAGCCGCTCACGGCGCTAACGCAACGGTGTTGACTTCACCGGTGACCTCCACCTCCGGCACCATCGGTGCGGCCTTGTGCAGCTCGCCGGCCGCGTCCCGCCACGTCACCCCGAGGGCCGCTGTGACAGTGCCGCTGAAAACCCGTGCCTTGATCGTCTCGCCGCCCGGTACCGTCAGCGGCTTTTCGTACAGGTTCAGCTTGTCCTCGTCGACCGGGACGATCAGCGCGCTGCCGTACGAGACATCAGTGGCGCCGGCCGGAGGAATGACCTTGATGGTCAGGTCGTGGCGGATCGGCTCCACATAGGTCGAGATCCGCGGTGATCCGAGCACTGCCCCCGCGCTGTCCTTGGCGGTCAGGACGCCGGTGTATGCGCCGTACTGCCCGGAACTGTCCACCGCCCTGCCGTCCATGGTCACCGTCACATCGGCCGAGCCCTTGGCGGGCACGGTGACCTGGTCGGCGCTGAGCGTGAACAGCCCCTCCGGTGCGGGCTTGCCCGCCTGGGAAGCCGAGGCGGAGAGCGTAAGAGTGACCGGCTCGTCGGTCCAGTTGGTGTAGGTGACCGTCCTGGACACCGGCGAGTGCGGGTATTCGGCTCGGCCGAAGCTCAGGTTTGCGTCGGGGGTGATCTTCGGATCGACCGCGCGGGCCACGTCCACCCGGCCGGCGCCCTGCGCGAACAGGTCGTGCCCGAGGTCCTTGGAGGTCGCCATCAGCGGCGACTTGATCTGCCGCCCGGTGAAGTCCGGGTGCTGCTGGGCGACGATCGCCGCGGCACCGGCCATATAGGGCGTGGCCATGGAAGTGCCACTGGCGGACGTGTAGAAGTCGTCCACGGGCTTGCCCATGCCGGTGCCCTTGGCCCGGGCCGCGACGATGGCGACGCCCGGCGCCGAGATGTCCGGCTTGACCGCGCCGTCCCCGACGCGGGGTCCGCGGCTGGAGAAGCGGGCCATCTGGTCACTCTTGTCCACGGCCGCGACGGTCAGCGCCTCGTCGGCGGCACCTGGCGACCCGACCGTCTCGGAGTCCGGGCCGGCGTTGCCCGCGGCAATGACGAACAGGGTGCCGTAGGTGCGGCTGAGCGTGTTGACCGTTGTGCTCAGCACGTCCTTTCCGTCGGAGGGCGCGCCGCCGAGGCTCATGTTCACCACGTCGGCACCGGACTTGGCTGCCCACTCCATGCCGGCGATGACCGCGGAGCCGGCGCACGAGCCGTCCGAACCGCAGACTCTGCCGATGGAGAGCTTCGCACCGGGCGCCACACCGCGACGCAGCCCGTCGGAGGCCTGTCCGGTGCCGGCGATCGTGGACGCCACATGGGTACCGTGTCCGTGTTCGTCCACCGCACCCTTCGGGCTGTTGGTGAAGTCAACCGCCTCGGCGATCCGGCCGGCGAGATCGGGGTGGGTGGCATCGACGCCACTGTCCAGCACCGTGACCTTCACGTTCGAACCGTCGTAGCCACGTTCCCAGGCGGCGGGCGCGCCGATCTGCGGTACGGACTGGTCGAGCTGCAGCTTCGTCAGCTCGTCCAGCCACACCTTCCCCACCCCGGCCAGCGGGCCGGTCGCCAGGGCGGCGGCGGACTTGCCGGTGTTCTTCTTCCGCACCTCTCGCCACCACTGGCCGTTGCCCTTGATGCTCATCGAGCGGGCGTTGATGCTCGGCAGGACGGTCTTGGCGGTCGTACCGGCGGCGGTCGCCGCTGTCCGGGCACTGGCCTTTCCGCTGTACGCGGTGATCACCGGGACTTCACCGGTTCTGCCCTCGGCCGCCCAATCGGCCAGCTTGGCGAGGTTGAAGAGCTCCCAGTCCAGCACGTCGGCACGGAGCAGCGACAACGCGTCTTCCGGTACGACGTAGACCTGGTCGTTTCTGGTTACGGTGTGAAAGAGAACCGACTCGTTCCCGGGCCGCGTCGCGGGCACGATCTCACGGACGACCGGCTTTTGGTCCTCGGTGATGCCGATCTGCACCTTGTCGCCGGTCACCAGCGTCAGGGACAGGTTCGCCCGATTTCCGGCGGCAGCCTGGAGAAGGCTGTCGTGCACCGACGCGGGCAGGTTGAGGGCAGTAAGGGAAGAGGGAGCCGGAGTTGGGTTGGAGGCATTCGCCGCGGTGCTCGACATGACCGTCCCGAGGACGGTGATGCCCGCGGCCGCGGCGGCCAGCCGTCGCCCGAAACGCCTCACTGCGAGGCCTCCTGTGATGTCGTTATTTCGGGTTCGCCGTGAAAATGGCGCGGGGGATGCATGAGTGTCTCCTGCTCATCGTGAGAAAGAAGTTCTTTCTGCATTCGGCAGATACTTTCCGGCTCTTCACGGACTGAGGCAACCGATTGGCAGTGGCGGATTTCTTCCATGTCGTAAACCCGCCACGGCATTCGGCCGGAAGACCGGCGGAGGAACGCCAAAGCACTCGTGGGCAAGGAAAACTGCCGGTGCCGCGTTCGGGAATGTGGAGATGCGCCGATGAAGCAGTACGCCAAGCGGGCTGGTGTGGACGTCAGAACTTTCGGATGTGTCCGGTCTTTTCGAGGTTGCTGCTGATTTCGGCAATGCGGAGGAGCGGCAAGGTATTTGATTGCCAATACAACGGGGTATGCCCCTGGCGCAAGGGCGTGCCTTGTGCCAGGGGTACGGTCAGGAATGGGCCGTTGTGAGGGTTAGCGAATGGCGTAGGCCTTGATCAGGGTCTGCTCGATCTTGCTGCCGTTGGTGTCCTGTGCCTTGATGCGCAGGGACACATAGCCCTTTGCCGGGTTGTTCACGGACACCTTGTAGCTGCCGTCGCTCTTGCTCTTGACCTTCGCGGACTGCCAGGTGGCACCGTCGTCGGAGGACGCCTCAACCTCGACCCCGTCGATGTCCGGGGTGGCGCCGTTCTGGAGAACGAACGACAGGTCGAACTGGTAGGTGTTGCCGCCCGGGGTGGTGTTCTCCGCGTCCAGGTCCAGGCCGTACCTCGGCCAGAGCAGCGCCAGGTCCTCCTTGCCGTTCGCCGGCCGGGCGGACTTGAACGTCCACGCGGTGCTGGCCTTCGTGGACAGCGGGAACCACGCCGGGTGCGACGTGTCCATGGTGATCCGGTAGGTCGCCGGGTCAGGGCTGACCGGCAGCGTCGTGAGCGAGAACCAGCCCTGCTCCTTGAGGAGTTTGCCGTCCTGGTACAGCCGCACCGTCGACGTGGTGCCGTTATCGCCCTGGAAGTAGGCGTAGTGTCCGGGCTGGCTGTCGCCCATCTCCTGCATGTTGAGGGTGACCTTGTCACCGTCGCGGAACGCAAGGGTGCTCTCCGGTCCGGACGGGCCGTTCGCCGCACCCAGCCAGGTCTCCTCGCGCTGCTCGCCCGGGCTGTAGTTGCGGATGAGGTCCCTCATGCTGGTGATGATGTCCTTGCGGTCCGGGTAGACCGTGTGCGACCACCGCATGTCCTTCATCGTCGGCCACTTGCTGCCGGTGGAGTACCACTCCTCCCGGTCCGCCGGCGCGTCGAAGAAGTCCACGAACTGGATGATGAAGGATTCTCCCGGGCGGATCGCCGAGGTGGTGTCGCCGATCAGAGTGCCCTTGGTGCTGCGGTAGTGGGCCTTCACCACGGCCGAGTTCTCCGCGGTGACCGCGTCGGTGGGGTCGGCCGGAATTCCACCGGGAACCATCAGCGCGATGTTGTACACATAGGGGTGGTTCCCGATGCCCTGCAGGTTGATCTGCGTGGGACCGTCGGCCATCCGGCCGAAGAGCACCGCGCCCTCGTCCTGGGTGAGGCTCCAGGCCGGGATGGCAGTGCCGGTGACGCGCGGCACGATGGTGGCGTAGACGCCGGGCCGGTCGTTGACGATGATCGCTGCCTTCGCGCCGGCACCGGCCACTGCGGCGATCTGGTCGACAACCTTCTGGGTGGCATCGCGGGTGACGACCGCGAGCTTGCCATCGAGGTCCTTGCCGGCCAGGTCCTCCGGCCGTCCCGTGCCGGCGTTGACCGCCTGGAGCGTGCTGGGGCCGTACAACTGGGCCGCATAGGTCACCGGCTTGAGCGGGAGCGCGCCTCCCTGCCCGGCATAGGACGCCCGGATCACCGGCGAGTACCTGCGGTCCTGGAAGTTGAACTCGAAGGTGCCGTCCGTCACCGGCGCGGTGGGCACCACATAGGCGTGCTTCGCGAACAGGCTCGACGTAGTCTTCATGTAGTCGACCCCGCGCTTGCCGGGCAGCTGCTGGCGGTACCCGAGCTTGTACTGGCTCGACTGCGCCTCCTTGGGCGTCGAGACCTTGACCTCCTTGCCCAGCCGGGCGTCCATCGTGATCGTCCGGTCCGCCTTCAGATCCACCACGGGCTCACCGGCAAGCGTGTTGCTCACGGCCACGCCCGTGGCCTTGTCCTTCGTGTACACCAAGCCCATGACGGAGTAGCGACCCTGCGGCACCGCGACGGTCTTGGTTCCGCCCTGGGGGAAGACCTGTTGGGCGACGCCGTTGTCCAGGTCGAACACCACGAGTTCGCCGGACGCCGGGTTTCCGTTCCGGTCGATCGTGTTGAGAGTGAGGTCGACGGTGGGCACGTCCTTCGTGGCGCCGACGGTGGTGCGGGTCGTGGTGCCGTCGGCCGCGGTGGCGGTGATGACACCGGTGTAGTCGCCCACGGCGCCGAGTTCGGGGTGGTAGGTCACCGTCACGCCGGCGGTGGAGTTCGCCGGGACCGTCACGCTGTTGGCGCTGAGCGTGAACATGCCGTCCGGCGGGGGTGCCGTCTCTCCGGCGCTGAACAGGCGGAGCGACAGCGTGGTGTCCGTCGCGGAGGTGTTGACGTAGTTGATCGTCTTGGTGACCGGCGCGCTCTCGGCCGACTTCTGGCCCATGCTGACGACGGCGGGGTTGGAGTAGACCTCGGCGTTGATCGCCTTGGGCACGTCGACGCGGCCGTTACCGCCCTGGTAGGCGTTGTACGAGCCCTGCTTGGCGGTGCTGACCAGCACCTGCTTGAGCCGGTCGGCGGACCAGTCGGGGTGGCGCTGGACGAGGATCGCCGCGGCGCCGGACACATGCGGGGTGGCCATCGAGGTGCCGCTGGCCGAGGTGTAGTTGGCGTCGACGGGGGTGCCCATCGTGGTGCCGGCGGCGCGGGCGGCGACGATGCCCACACCCGGTGCGGTGATCTCCGGCTTGACCGCGAAGGTTTCCTTGACCGGGCCGCGGCTGGAGAAGTTCGCGAGCTGGTCCTGCTTGCTCACCGCACCGACGGTCAGTGCGTCCTCTGCGGCACCGGGCGAACCCACGGTGCCCTTGCCCGGGCCATCGTTGCCAGCCGCGATGACGAACAGCGACCCGGAGGATTCGGTGAGCTGGTTGACGGCCTGGCTGATCGGGTCGGTGCCGTCGCTGGGGACCGAACCGCCCAGGCTCATGCTGATGACGTCCGCGCCCTGGGCCGCCGCCCACTCCATGCCGCCGATGACCCCCGACTCGGAGCCCGAACCGGCCGTGTTGAGGACCTTGCCGATGTACAGGTCGGCGCCCGGCGCCACACCCTTGAGTCTGCCGCCCGATGCGGCACCCGAGCCGGCGATGGTCGAGGCGACATGCGTGCCGTGACCGTGGTGGTCGACCGCGTCGGGGTCGTCGGTGAAGTTCTGCGTCTTCTTCACCTGCCCTGCCACATCGGGGTGGTTGGGGTCGATTCCGGTGTCGAGGATGGCGACCTTGGTGCCGGTGCCGTCGTAGCCGGCCGCCCACGCGTCCGGGGCGCCGATCTGCGGCACGCTCTGGTCCAGAGCGACGTGCACCGGCTTGTCGAGCCAGAGCTTCTTGATGCCGTCGGCGAGCTTCGGTGCCTTTGTCGCGGCGGTGCTGTCGTCGTCGACCGCCTCCCAGAAGGCCGCCGCCTTCTTCTTGCTCGCGTGCAGCGCCACCGCGTTGGCGCTGGGCAGCTCATCCTTCTTCACCGAGCCGGCCGGCGCGGCCTTCTCGAGCGCTTTGCCGGCCTTGCCCGGCGCGCCCGGGTAGGTCGCGATCAGTGGTACGGCGGGGCGGTGTGCGTCGTCATAGCCGTACTCGACCAGCTTGGTGACGTTGAACAGCTCACGGTCGAGCTCGTTCGCGGCGAGGTAGGGCTGTGCCTTCTCCGGGATGACATAGACCTCGTCACCCACCTTCAGGGTGGTGAAAGCCGCCGGGGTGCCGTCGGCAGCGGGCTCGACCGTCGCCGCCTGGAAGCCGTTGGCGTGGCGCTCCAGCGTCACCACCTCGCCCGTGACGAGGGTGAGCTTGTGCGCGGCGACAACGGGGCCGTTCTGCTGCGGCTGGCTCGCCCGGGTGGCCGGCGTTTCGGCGGCGGCGATGGCGGGGATGCCGAGCGTCCCGGCCACGCAGGCCGTGGCCAGCAGCGCCGTGAGCGTGCGATGTGAACGGTGTGGCAAGCGCCGGAGTATGGGGATGGTCAGGTGGACCGGGAGCCTGGATGCCCCGGCCGGTGGTGACTTTCTCATGCGGCAATGACCTTTTCTGAGGGGAGAATGCGCGCGGATACCGCGCGGTTGCGGGGATTGCCCAACGCGCCGAATGGCTGCGATGCATGGGGTGGGTGCCGGCCAGTGCTGCTTCGGGCGGATCGGTGGTACAGCGCCGGGCGGCGAACGATGCGTCCCGCTTTGGCGGCAGTGACCTGGCACCGGTCGGTCGGCCTGCGGGGTTCGTCCCGGAACCTGGCCTCGTCGGGAATCCGGGGACGGTCGAGGCGATCCGTCAGATGTGACCGTGCGGCAGAAGCCTTGCGGCCGCGGGGGGACGAGTGGCGACAGGCGGAGGTAATGATTCCATGACGCTGAGTGTTGTTCACGCACCGGCCACCGGACGACTGGGCAGATGACCCAATTTTGCTGCCGCGCCCGCCTAACCGTGCGCGCCGGCCGGGCTGTCGGCGACGACGCCGGCTTCGACGACCTTCACGGCCAGCGCCGTCCGGGACGAGACCTCGAGCTTGCGCATCGCTGTCTCCATGTGCCGTGCGACCGTCTTCGGCGACAGGATGAGGGCACCGGCGATCTCCCGGTTGGTCCGGCCTCCGACGAGCAGCCGGACTACGTCGAGCTCACGGGGAGACAGTTGATCGCCGTAGCTTCGTCGTCCGCCGTGCCACGACGGGCGCTTCACCCCGACACCGGATGCACGCAGTGTGTGCATGACGCGCTCGGCGTCGCCACGAGCGCCGAGGGTGGACAACCCCTGGAAGGTTTCCGTAAGGAGGGAGAGAGCCGCATCGGACTGGTCCGCAGTTAGCAGACAACGGGCCTGTCGCTCACGGTTGAGCAGGGCGTCGTACGGCTGCGGAAGGCCCTGCCACGCGTCGGCCGCACGCGCGAACAGTTCGGCGGCGCTGAGGGGATCGTCCTGATGCTGGGCCAGGATCGCCCTGCAGGTCGACAAGGCGGCGTGCGGCCGAGGTGCGCGGCGATCACGCACTCCCGCTGCGAATGCGTCGACCAAGTCGCCGGCCTCGTCGATGCGGCCGGCCATGAGTAGTGCCTCGGCCCGGACCGGGGCGAGTTCGGTGGCCCAGATCCACGTGCCCTTGCGCTCCAGGAACCGGATCGGCCCGTCGGTCAACTGCAGCACGTCGTCGACCCGCCCGGCGCCGAGCCGGAGCCTGGCCAGGGCGCCGGCAGGTTCGACGGAATACTCCGCACCGCCATGTCGGTCTGCCTGTTCAAGGACGCGCCGCAGGCACTCGTCCGCTCTGTCCTGGTCGCCGCGGGCCGCATACAGCAAGCCAGTGACCACGGCCGGCGCCAGGCGGCTCACCGGCTGCAGGAGTTCCTCGTCACCGGCCAGCGACAGGGCCCGGTCGGCCAGCCCGTCCCAGGCTCCGGTGAGCCAGTCCAGCTGAGCCAGCGTCACCTGCCCCTTCCTGTGGAGCTTCTGGTACTGATACGTGTCGGTCATTCCTGCGGCCAGCGTGAGCGCCCGCCTCGCCTCCGGGTACCTCCCCCAGATCAGCGCCATGTGCCCGACGTTGTGACGGCCGACCGTGATCTGCTGCCTTTCCGCGGAGGTGGACGCGTCATCGGCGATCAATGCCGCCTCGGCCCACCCCTCCTCCTCTCCGAGCAGCAAAAGCCCACTCGCCCGTCCGACCCGGATAGGCAGCCGGTCCACCGGCGCGATCGAGACCGGCACCTGCGCCACGCGCCGCAGCCACCTGAGGTGTTCGGCCGCCGGTGTCGTCGTCCCGTACGGCAGGCCGAGAAACATCATTGCGCGAACTGACTTCGCCGGGTCGTGCCCGAGGTCGGGCAGCGCGCGTTCCATCTCGATCCGGGACTGCTCGAACCCCTCCATCTGCTGCAGCAGCCGGGCGACGTGGAAGCGGATCTCCGCCGCCTCGCTCGGCGTTGGCCCGCCGGTGTCCAGCACGAGGCGGAGGGCGTCCATCAGTTCGCGGTAGCGTTCGTGCCCGCTGAGCAGATGGAATGGAATCTTGCCGGTCAGCCGGACCACGTCGGCGGGCGGCAGGCTGGCGTTGGTGAGCAGATCGTGCAGCAGAGTGACCGCCGTCGCATCGTCACCCGAGGCGAGAGCGAGGTCGGCAGACTGTTCCGTGTACCGGCACCACGCCGTCGTGTCGCCGGCCTCCCGGAAGTGGCGCGCGAGCTGGGCGACCGGGGACGGGGTGGTGTCTTCGAGAACGTGTGCGGCACGCAGGTGCATCGCCCGCCGCTGCGGCACAGGAATCGCCTCGTACACCGCGCGGCACGCCAGCATGTGCCGGTACGAGACCAGCCCGCGCTGGTCCTCCCTCAGCAGCCCCGAACCCACTGCCTCCGCCAGGCCTGCCAGCCTGCTCGCCGGATCGCCTTCCGGAGCCATCACCTCGACGACGGCCTCCTCGGGGGCGGGGTCGGTGAGTACGGCGGCCGCGCGCAACGCAGCCTGCGCCGCCGGGCCGAGCCGTGCGCTGCGTTCCAGTACGACGTCCCGCACTGTCGGCGGTACGTCGATCTCACTCAGTCGCTGCCGCACCCAGGAATCACCCCGCCGGGTCATATCAGCGCGGTTCCACATCAGCCGGACGGACTCCTCGACCGCGAGCGGAAGCCCGTCGGTCCGGTCGTGCAGGATGGTCGCGAACTCGTCGGAAAACCGTTCCCCACCCAGCATCGAGGACACCATCTCGGCAGTCTCGGGGACATTCAAGGGCTCCAACAACAGCCGCAGCCGCGCCGCTCCCGCCGGTTGCCGCGACGACAACCGCAGCAGCAGAGAGTCCGGCGCGACTTCCTCCGGACGATAGCTCACGAGCAGGCTGACCCGTTGCTGCGGGCGTGATGTCAGAAACAGCAGAAACTCCAGGGTGGCCTCATCCGCCCAGTGCACGTCCTCAACCGCGAGCAACCCGATCTCGAGCCGTACGAGGATCTCCTCGATGGCCCTGAACAGCCGGTGTCGTGCCGCTGCCGCGTCTTCGGCCGGGTCGGGTGTCGGCGGCAGCGCCGATGCCCACTCGGGGAACAACGGTCGGAGCGCCCCCGCCAACCCGCTCAGGCCGAGCCGGGCGACATCCTCGGTGGCCGGCCGGATCGCGTCCACCACCGGCCCGAGCGTAAAAGGCTGCCGAACAGCCGGACATGCCGCCAGCAGCACCCGCTGCCGGGCCGGAGTATGCGTCGCGAGCAGTTCCTGGATCAGCCGGCTCTTACCGATCCCGGCCTCGCCCTCGATCAGTACGACCACCGGCGGGTCGGACAATGCGGCTTTCAAGGCGGCGAGTTCGCGCTCGCGTCCGACCAAACCGGGTGATGCGATCGCCGGCAGGTCGCGTGTGTCGGAATCGCTGGTAGACATTCGCCCCACTGTCGGAGACAGGCGACGGCGTGCCCGAACCGTCGTCTTCCGTGAACAATATGACCAGAGGTTACAAGGCGGGGTGGCAGGGGGGTAGGCCACGTTCAAAGGCGTGGTGCAGAAGGCGATCACTGTGGAGTTCCGGGGCTGAGGTTTGTGCTGCCATCGCGCCCGCCCGGGGGCAGAGGCATCCGTGTCACTTGCCCCAGCCTCACATCGGTCCGCTCCGCCGCCGTGGGGCTACGGACCGGCGGACGCCGCACCGGTGCCGTGCTCTTGCACCGCATGTGCGCGGTCTTTGACGGCCGGCCCGGCTCGGCGTTCGGGAATGTGGAGATGCGCCGATGAAGCAGTGCGCCAAGCGGGCTGGTGCGGACGTCAGAACTCTCGGATATGTCCGGTCTTTTCGAGGTTGCTGCTGATTTTGGCAATACGGGGGACCGGCAAGGTATTTGATTGCCAATACAACGGGGTATGCCCCTGGCGCAAAGGCGTGCCTTGCGCCAGGGGTGTGATCAGGAAAGGGCCGTTGTAAGGGTCAGCGAATGGCGTAGGCCTTGATCAGGGTCTGCTCGATCTTGCTGCCGTTGGTGTCCTGTGCCTTGACGCGCAGGGACACATAGCCCGATGCCGGGTTGCTCACGGACACCTTGTAGCTGCCGTCGCTCTTGCTCTTGACCTTCGCGGGCTGCCAGGTGGCACCGTCGTCGGCGGACGCCTCCACCTCGACCCCGTCGATGTCCGGGGTGGCGCCGTTCTGGAGGACGAAGGCCAGGTCGAAGTGGTAGGTGTTGCCGCCCTGGGTGGTGTTCTGCGCATCCAGGTTCAGGCCGTACTTCGGCCAGAGCAGCGCCAGGTCCTCCTCACCGTGCGCCGGCCGGGCGGACTTGAACGTCCACGCGGTGCTGGTCTCGGTGGACAGCGGGAACCACGCCGGGTGCGACGTGTTCATGGTGATCCGGTAGGTCGCCGGGTCAGGACTGACCGGCAGCATCATCAGCGCGCGGGGCGTCTCGGCGAGGAGCTTTCCGTCCTGGTACACCCGTACCTTCGCCTTGTCGGCGTCCGCGCCGAACCAGCCGAAGTGCTCCGGCTCGCTGTCGCCCATTTCCGGCACGATGAGGGTCATGTCGTCGCCCTCGCGGACCGCGCGGGTGTTCGCCGGGCCGGCCGGGCCGTTCGCGGCGCCCAGCCAGGTCTCCTCATGCCGCTCGCCCGCGCTGTAGGTGCGGAGTACGTCATTCATGCGACGGAGGATGTTGGGGGCGTTCGGGAAGACCGCGCGGGACCAGCGCATCTCCTTCAGAGTCGGCCACTTGCTGCCGGTGGAGGACCACTCCTCCCGGTCCAGTGGCCCGTCGACGAACTCCACGATCTGGACGATGAGGCGCTCCCCCGGGCGGACCACCGAGTCGGCCTCGCCGAGTCTGGCACCCTTGGCGCCGCGGTAGTGGGACTTCACCACAGCCGAGTTCTCCGCGGTGACCGCGTCGACGGGGTCGGCCGGAATTCCAACGGGAACCATCAGTGCGATGTTGTACACATACGGGCTGCTGGCGATGCCGTGCAGGTTGACCTGCGTGGGACCGCCGGCCATCCGGTCGAAGAGGACCGCGCCTTCGTCCTGGTTGAGGGTCCAGGCCGGGATGGCCGTCCGGGCGGCGAACGGCACATTGGCGGTGAAGATACCCGGCTGGTCGCCGACGATGATCACTGCCTTCGCGCCGGCCTCGGCCACGGCGGCGATCTGGTCGGCAGCCGTCCGTGTGGCATCGCGGGTGACGACCGCGAGCTTGCCACTGACGTCCGTGCCGGCCAGGTCCTCGGGCCGTCCCTTGCCGGCGTCGACCGCCCGGAGCGTGCTGGGGCCGTCCAGCCGGACCGCATTGAACACCGGCTCAAGCGGGAGCGTGCCGCCCTGCCCGGCAATGGACGCCCGGATCGCCGGGGCGTACCTGCGCTGCTGGAAGTTGAACTCGAACGTGCCGAGCTTCACCGGCTCGGTGGGCACCACGTAGGCGTGGTCCCAGATCGGGCTGACCATGAACTTCATGAAGTCGAACCCGTAATTGCCGGGGAACTGCTGACGGTACCCGAGCTTGTAGCCGTTCGGCTCCGACTCCTTGGGCGTCGCGACCTTGACTTCCTTGCCCAGCCGGGCATCCAGAGTGATCGTCTTGTCCGCCTTCAGCTCCACCATGGGATCACCGGCGAGGGTACCGTTCAGGATCTCGACTCCGGCCTTGTCCCGCGTGTAGACGACACCCATGACCGAGTAGCGCCCCAGCGGCACTGCGACAGTCGCCGTTCCGTCCCGGAGGTGGGGCTGGATGATCTCGTCCTGGTCCAGGTCGAACACGGCCACGTCGGTGCCCTCCGCCGGGTTTCCGTTCCGGTCGATCGCGTTGACGGTGAGGTCGACGGTGGGCACCCCCTTCGTCGCGCCGACGGTGGTGTGGATCGCGGTGCCGTCGGGCGCGGTGGCGGTGATGACACCGGTGTAGTCGCCCAGGGCGCAGAGTTCGGGGTGGTAGGTCGCCGTCACGCTCGCGGTGGAGTTCGCCGGGACCGTCACACTGTTGGCGCTGAGCGTGAACGTGCCGCTCGGTGCGGGCCCGGTCTCCCCGGAGCCGGCCAGGCGGAGCGAAAGCGTGGTGTCCGCCGCGGAGGTGTTGACGTAACTGACCGTCTTGGTGACCGGCGCGCTCTCGGTCGTCGACTTGCCCATGCTGACGACAGCGGGGCTGGAGTAGACGGTGGCGTCGATCGCCTTGGGTACGTCGACCCGGCCGCCGCCCTGCTGGTAGGCCGTGTACGCGCCCTGCTTGGCGGTGCCGACCAGCACCTGCTTCAACCGATCGGCGGTCCAGTCCGGATGGCGCTGAGCGAGGATCGCCGCGGCGCCGGCCATGTGCGGGGTGGCCATCGAGGTGCCGCTGGCCGAGGTGTAGTTGGCGTCGACCGGGAGACCCATCGAGGTGCCGGCGGCGCGCGCGGCGACGATTCCCACGCCCGGTGCGGTGATCTCCGGCTTGACCGCGAAGTCGCCCTTGCGCGGGCCGCGGCTGGAGAAGCCCGCGAGCAGCTCCGACTTGGACACCGCGCCGACGGTCAGCGCGGCGTCGGCGGCACCCGGCGAACCCACCGTCGACTTGTCCGAGCCCTCGTTGCCGGCCGCGATGACGAACAGCGCGCCGGAGGACGCGGTGAGCTCGTTGACGGCCTGGCTCAGCGGGTCGGTGCCGTCACTGGGGACCGGCGAACCCAGGCTCATGCTGACGACGTCCGCACCTTGGTCCACCGCCCACTCCATGGCGGCGATGACCCCCGATTCGGGTCCGACTCCGGCACTGTTGAGGACCTTGCCGATGTACAGATCGGCGCCCGGCGCCACACCCTTGTACTTGCCGCCCGACGCGGCACCCGATCCGGCGATGGTCGATGCGACATGCGTGCCGTGACCGTGGTGGTCGACTGCGTCGGGGTCGTTGGTGAAGTTCTGCGTCTTCTTCACCTGCCCCACCACATCGGGGTGGTTGGGGTCGATACCGGTGTCGAGGACGGCCACCTTGGTGCCGGTGCCGTCGTAGCCGGCCTTCCACGCGGTCGGCGCGCCGATCTGCGGCACACTCCGGTCCAGCGTCACCTTGACCGGCCGGTCGAGCCAGAGCTTCTTGATGCCGTCGGCAAGCTTCGGTGCCTTCGTCGGGACGGCGCTGTCGTCGTCGACCGCCTCCCAGAAGGTCGCCGCCTTCTTCCTGCTCGCGTGCAGCGCCACCGCGTTGGCGCTGGGCAGCTCGTCGACCTTGACCGAACCGGCCGGCGCGGCCTGCTTGAGCGCCTTCCCGGCCTTGCCCGGCGCGCCGGCATAGGTGGCGATCAGCGGCACGGCGGGGCGGTGCGCGTCGTCGTAGCCGTACTCGATCAGCTTGGTGACGTTGAACAGCTCGCGGTCGAGCTCGTTCGCGGCGAGGTAGGGCTGGGCCTTGTCAGGGATGACATAGAGCTCATCGCGCAGCCGCAAGGTGGCGAACGCCGCCGGGGTGCCGTCAGGCGTGGGCGCGACCGTTGCCGCCTGGAAGCCGTTGGCGTGACGCTCCAGCGTCACCACCTCGCCCGTGACGAGGGTGAGCTTGTGCGTGGCGACAACAGGGCCGTCCTGCCGTGGCTGGGCGGCCTGAGCGACCGACTCGACCGGTGTTGCTGCGGCGGCGACCGGCAGGTTGACGAGCGTGCCGGCCACACAGGCCGCGGTGAGCATCCCCAGGGCCGTTCGCACTGGACGGCGTGTCAGCCGGTAGGCTATGGGGGCGGTCGGGCTGGCTGAGGATCTGGTGGATCCAGCCGGTTGTGACTGTCTCATCAAGGCGTTGACCTTCTCTGAGGGGGAATGAAGGCGCGCGAAAGCCACGCGGTCGCGGGAATTCGGCGCCGCGTCGGATCACTGCGTTGGTTGTGGTGTGTGGTTGTGCTGCCCTTTCAGGTGTGAGCGGTGCAGCAGTACCAGGACGGCGGACCACGCGCCGCATGGATGCGGCGGCCGTGCGCCGTCGGTATGTCAGGCACGGGGACCTCGTTGTGCTGTGGGTTCCGGAAACTTGGGTCGGTCCGACGCGTTGGGCGGGTTCGCGGGATTCGCTCGTACGGGCGGTAGCGCGGGGCCGGGCAGCGGTTCGGGAATCAGGCCACGGCCCAGTGCCGCCGTCACGGCGCCGGTGCGGCTGTCCACCCCGAGCTTGGCGAAGACACGGACCAGGTGGGTCTTCACTGTTGCCTCGCTGATGAACAGCGCGCGTGACACCTGCCGGTTCGACAGTCCCTTCGCGAGCAGGACGAGAATCTCTGTCTCGCGTGGGGTCAGTGTGGACTGCGGTGCCCGCATGCGGCCGAGCAGCCGAGTGGCGACGGGCGGAGCCAGCACGGTCTCGCCGGCCGCGACGGCGTGCACTGCGGAGATGAGCTCCTCGACCGGCGCGTCCTTGAGCAGGTAACCGGTCGCACCCGCCTCGACGACGGCAAGGATCTCGGGGTCGGTTCTGTAGGTGGTGAGGACCAGTACCCGGGGCGGGGCCGGCAGGGCCCTGATACGGCGGGTGGCCTCGACACCGTCCATGCGCTCGCCGCCGCCTCGCCCGCTGCCGGTCGCATCGGTGGCGACGTCTGACATTTTGTCGGTACCGCCGCCCATGCGCAGGTCCATGAGGACCACGTCGACCTCCGTCGACCCGGCGACCATTCGCAGCGCCTCGGCGCCGTCCCCCGCCTCACCGGCCACCACGACCTCGGGCACGTCATCGAGCAGCGCACGCAGGCCACGGCGCACGACCGGGTGGTCGTCGACGATCAGCACGCGTACCTGCGCGACGGAGGCGGTCTGCGGCGCGGTCATGATGTCACCCCATTCGGAATCGGCAGACTGGCGGCGACCGCCGTTCCCTCGCCGATCGCGGACTCGACGGTGAGCGCGCCGCCCAGCTCCTCTATCCGCTGGCGCATCCCGAAGAGCCCGAAGCCGCCACGGGAGTCCTGTAGGGGCAGCTCCGGATCGAAGCCCTTGCCGTCGTCGAAGACATCGAGCGTCACCCGGTCGTCCAGGTAGCAGAGGCTCACCACGCACCTCTCGGCGTGCGCGTGCCCGCGCACATTGGCCAGCGCCTCCTGGGTCAGTCGCAGTAGTGCCACATCGCACTCGGCACCCAGCGGGTACGGCTCCCCGTGCAGATGGAAAGCGGTGCTGAGACCGTCCTCGGCACTCCGGTCGACCAGTCGGCGCAACGCCTCGGGCAGGGGCGTCTCGACCAGGGGTGGCGGGCTCAGTTCGTACAGGAAGCGCCGGCACTCGGCGAGGTTCGCCGTCGCGACCTCGGTGGCCGCGGCGGTCCGCTCCTGCGCCAGGGGTGCGTCCGGCGGCAGCGCGGCGTCGGTGGCGCGCAACAGCATGATCACGCTCGAGAGGCCCTGCGCGACCGTGTCGTGTATCTCCCGGGCCAGCCGCTGGCGTTCAGCGAGCCGGCCGGCCTCCCGCTGCGACTCCGCCAGCGCGTCCCGGGTGACGACCAGCTCAGCGATGAGCGCCTTGCGGGCCTGGCTCTCCCGGTACAGCGACTGGTACCCGAGCAGCGTCAGCGTGGAGACCAGCGCGCCCAGCAGTGGTCCGGCCACCTGGGGGATCCCCAGCGTGCCGGCCTCCGCTCCCTTGGCGGCGACCACGACGGCGGTCCCCAGAGCGACGGCCACGACCGCCAGCCGCAGCGGCAGGTGCAGGACATACAGTGCGAACAGCGGGAACCCCAGCCAGCCGAACCCCGAACTGAACGCCATGAGGCAGGTCCACACCGCGGTCAGCGCGCCCAGCCAGCGCAGCACACGGCCCGGGTTCCCTCCGGTCGTGTCGACGGACTCGGTGGGTTCCTCGCGACGCCGAGAGTCGGAAGGCCTGGCAGGGCCGGCGAATCCCACCGCGTACGTGGCGGCGAGGAGCACGGACAGGGCGGCCACGATGGACGTGTCCTGGCTCGACACAGCCGTGCCCGGACCGATCACGACCAGGAGGGCAGCGACGAGCGAGGAAACGAACAAGCCGTTCAGTGCATGCCGCAGCGTCGGCGGCATGGCGCACGCCGCCCCTCTGGGCTGCCCAATCCTCATCCGCGCCTCACTCCTGGTTCACTTCAGGCGGTCAGCGCTGAGACTAAGCCGTGCACCGGTTCGGGGTCGTGTCCATCGTTTGGTTGACTTGGGAGGGTACTTGATCCTTGATTGCCCTTGAATGCAATGGTCAACACCGTTGTGTTTGGCCCCTGAGCTGTACGTCAAGCCCTGCTGAACAGCGCAACGGGACCACCTGATAGATCAACGATCGGCGACGAAAGTCGATCAAGGTCAGGGGTCCCGGTGCAGGAGAAGTCTGTCATCACGTCCACGATCGAGACAGCCCGGGGTGTGTTCGCGCCAGGCCATCTGGGGGAGTTGACCCAGGTCGTGGACTTTGCGCTGGTGGACGCGGTGTTGGAGGAGACCGGCCGGCGCGAGAAGCGCCTGCGGCTGCTGCCGTCGCGGGTGGTGGTGTACTTCGTGCTCGCTCTCGCGCTGTTCGAGCACCGCTCGTACCGTACGGTGTGGTCCAAACTGACCTCCGCCCTGACCCCGCTGGCCCTGGTGCGTCCCGCGGTCTCCTCGCTGACGCGGGCCAGGCGCAGGGTGGGGGCCGCACCTCTGCGGCGTCTGTTCGAGACGCTTGCCGGGTCCGTCGCCCGCCCCGGGCAGGACGGGTCCTTCTACCGGGGCCTGCGCACGGTGACCGTCGACGGGACCCTGCTGCACACCCCCGACGACGAGACGCTCACCTGGCGCTACCCCAAACGGGCCGGGGAGGGTCTGGAGTTCGGCTATCCAGGAAACGAACAGTGCCGAGCGCGGCGCGTGTCGATCGCAGGGGAGGGGCGGGAGAGCGGCCATGGTGAGATCATGAACAGCGTTGACCTTTTGACGGACGCGTTCACCCGCGTCCAGGAGACGGTGCACTCGGCGGTCGAGGGACTGTCACCCACCGACCTCCATGCTCGCCTCGATGGCGGAGCGAACACGATCGCCTGGCTTGTGTGGCACCTCACCCGGATCCAGGACGACCATGTCTCGGATGCGGCCGGTATCGAGCAGGTCTGGTTCACCCGGGACTGGGCCTCCCGATTCGATCTGCCTTTCGAGAAGAACGCCACCGGGTACGGACACAGCGATGCGGACGTCGCGGCGGTGCGGGTGGGCTCGCCGGAACTGCTGCTCGGCTACTACGACGACGTCCATGAACAGACCCTCGATTTCATCAGCGGGCTCGACGGCAGGGCTCTGAACCGCGTCGTCGACGAGGCGTGGTCGCCGCCGGTCACCCTCGGGGTCCGTCTGATCAGCGTCATCTCGGACGACCTGCAGCACGCCGGCCAGGCGGCCTTCGTCCGGGGCGCGCTCGAACGTCGGTAGAACTCTGCACGGGCGGGGGCCCGTTGCACACTCCGGGGCGTCGGCGCACTCCGGTGCCCGTTCCCTCCCCTGGTCCGCCGGGCGCCGAGGCCATGAACCCACATGGCCTCGGCGCCCGGCGGATTCCGGCGTGTTTCAGACCTTGAGCCCGACGCCGCTCACCGCGTGACCCTGCAGGGTGTCCGCCGGATTCTGGTGGGGATCGGGGCGCCAGGCCGACGTCCTGACGACGCCCGGCTCCACCACCTCCAGGCCGTGGAAGAAGTCGGAGATCCGTTCCGGGCTGCGCAGATGGTACGAGCCGGCCGAGTTCGCGTTGTAGGAGGCGACGGCCCGGTTCAGCGCGTCACTCGTGTTCGTGCCGTCGCTGAGGGCCAGGTAGCTACCTGCGGGGAGCGCGTCGAGCAGCCGGTCGACCAGTGCCCATGGATCGTCCTCGTCGGGGAGCTGCCCCATGATCCCGAGCATGGTGAGCCCGACCGGCCGGCTGAAGTCCAGCGTCCTGGCGGCCTCGGCAAGGATGGCGTCGGCGTCCCTGACGTCGGCGTCGATATACGCGCACGCGCCCTCGGGAGTGCTGGAGAGCAGGGCACGGGCATGCGCCAGGACGAGGGGATCGTTGTCGACGTACACGATCCTCGACTCCGGGGCCACCCGCTGTGCCACCTCGTGCGTGTTGTCGGCCGTGGGCAGGCCCGTGCCTATGTCGAGGAATTGACGGATGCCCGCCTCCGCGGTCAGGAAGCGCACCGCGCGGGCGAGGAAGGCCCGCTGGAGCCGGGCGATATCGGCGAAGTCCGGAAAGGCTTCGAGAATCACGTCGCCCATCTGTCGATCGACGGGGTAGTTGTCCTTGCCGCCCAGCAGGTAGTTCCACACGCGTGCCGAGTGAGGCCGGTCCGTCCGAAGCCCATCGGCCGGCGACTGCGATGATGTACTCATGGCCAGATCCTCACATGTGCCCCCCGCGCCTGCCTTGATGTATTGATCACCGGCGGGGACGCGAAGGGGGGTTGAGCTCCTGTCGGAGTAGCCACCGGGGGAGCGGTGTCACGGACCGTTGTTCAACAGCCGCCCGACGTGGGGAATGTGGTAATTCCGGCGTCGGTATCCCCTCCACTTGCGGGGAGTTGAGCGGTGCCGGAATGCCGGTTCATGAGTGATCGAGGGTTGTCGGCTCGCGCTGGTGCGGCAGGACGGCATCCGTGGGACCTTTCCGGCTCGAGAACCCGGACGGTCGTGACTGTTGGTGGCCGGGTGAAGAGCCCGCCAGTGCGCTTCGCTGTTCGGTGTGGACGAAGAGACGCTGTGGCAGCCGCTGCATTCCCTTGCCTGGCCCTCGCGGCAGGAGTTGCAGTGCTCCGTGAGCGGGCACGGGTCTGGACCTGTGTGTGACCATCGCATCGGAAACAGCCCTCGGGCCGCTCGACACCCACTGGTTCCAGAGCTACCGCGATCGAGCAGCGCGTCGGCCGGGCGAACGAGCCGAGGCCGGTGCGGGGCTCGGCGCTCATCCGCCGATGAGGAGATTCCTCGCGGTGGCCGACGGCGTCGGATAGATCCGCTCGGGCGGCAGCAGCCGTTGCGCCTGCGCGGACCGGCCGCTCTGCTTGAGTGCCGCGATCCTGCGGGCCTGTGGGGTGATGTCGGTGAGGCCGACGACCCAGTCCTTTGCGAAGGTGCGGATCAGCCCGCGCCCGACGCCGACCTGGATGCTGTAGTGGTTGAGAGCGGCCCCCCGCAGTGAGCGTTCGGGATCCCACTGGACGTGTACGGGGGCTCGGGCGACGGCCGCCGGGTCGGCTGTCGTCAGCACGGCCCGGGAGAGGGCCTCCTCCCATCCGGCACGGGTGATCCGTACCGCCAGGACGCGTTCCTGCCCCGGCTTCTGCGCCCAGTTGCTCCGGTGCATGAGCCACAGGAACGACGGTTTGATCCAGGTCATCCGGTTGAACGAGAACGGCGGCACGAACCGTTTTGCCCGCAGGGACGGATCAGCGACCGCCGGTGAGTACGCCTGGTAGACCACGATAGTCCGGGCGTCGTCATGGGCGCGCACCTGGTACTGGGGGGACATGCGCCCACAGGCTGCCAGGTACCCGATTGCGCGTCGATCGATTTTTCTCGCCGTCCTGCCGGACCGTTCACGCCGTCGCACCCTCGTGTTCGTCTTCGTAGCGGCGCACCGTCGGCGAGCCGGTTTTTCGTGCGGCGCGACCACTCGGACCCGGTGTGCGGCTGCCTAATGTTCCCTCACTCGGCGGCGGCATGCCGCTCCCTCGGAGGTGACCATGGCCAGCACCGCAGGCTCGGAAACGAGAAGCAGATCGACGCGCAGGAGCCGGTCCGCGGCGGCGCTGGCCACGGCGCTGGGCGTGGTCGCCACCGTGGCGGCATGCGGTGGCGGTTCGGCAGCCGGCGGTGCCGGCGGGTCGACGGTGGTGCTCGCCATGGCCGGCGATCCGGGCACGCTCAGCCCCACCACGGCGCTGGCCAGCACCGCACTGTCGATGAACTCCTTCGCGTACGACACACTCGTGCACATCGAGGCCGACGGTTCGGTGGTTCCCGGGGTGGCCGAGAAATGGTCCGCCACGTCCACCTCCGCGCGGTTCATCATCCGCCCCGGCGTGACCTGCGAGGACGGCTCGCCGCTCACCGCGGACGATGTGGCCGCCGAGTACAACCACATCGCCGACCCGAAGAACCAGTCACCGTTGCTCGGGCTCTCCGTCCCCGTCACCGCCGTCGCGAAGGCCGACACGGCGAGCCGGACCGTCACCGTCACCACGACGAAACCCGCGCCGTTCATCGTGGAGATGGCCCGGCTGCTGCCACTGCTCTGCAAGAAGAGCCTGGCGGCACCGGCCGCGCTGGCCAAGGCCACCGCCGCGAGCGGACCGTACCGGCTGACCGAAGCGGTTCCGGGCGACCACTACACGTACGTCAAACGGGACACGTACGCCTGGGGGCCCCGCGGATCCACCGCCGCGGCTCTCCCCGGCAAGGTCGTCTTCAAGGTGGTCGCCAACGAGTCGACCGCGGCCAACCTCCTGATGGCCGGACAGATCAACGGCGCCGTGATCAACGGCGCCGATCAGGAACGGCTGGACGCGGCCGGGGTGAAGAACGAGAGCTACGAGGCGCTGTTCGGACAGCTCCTGTTCAACCAGGCCGCCGGCCGGCCGACCGCCGACCCGGCGGTACGCAAGGCGCTGGTCTCCGTACTGGACCTGCGGCAGCTCGGGAACGTCGCCACCGGCGGGAAGGGCAGGCCCGCCACCGGCATCGGTGAGACCGCCCCCACCCCCTGCAGCGGCGACACGGTGACCGGGAACCTCCCCGCCCATGACACTGCGCAGGCCGCCGCCGCACTCACCGCGGCCGGCTGGACGAAGAACGGCGGCACCTGGACCAAGGACGGCAAACCGCTCACCACCGGACTCAGCCACCCGACCAATCAGGGCCCACAGGTCGCCTCGGCGGTCGAACTCGCCGTCCAGCAGTGGACGTCCTTCGGCGTGAAGGCAGCCGCGAAACCCACCGGCTCATCCAGCATCCTCGGCACCCTCAGCGGCGGCGACTGGGACGTGGCCTGGGCGCCCATCGGCGTCATGCTCCCGGACCAGCTGACCCAGTTCTTCGACGGACCGCCCCCGCCGAAGGGCAACAACTTCGGCTCCATCGACAACCCCGACCACCACCGCCTCGCCACACAGGCCTCGGCCAAGACCGGCGCCGCGGGCTGCGCCCTGTGGGAAGCGGCCGACGCCGCCCTCGTCAAGCACGTCGACATCGCGCCGATCGTCAGCCGGCCGATCCGGTACTACGGAAAGGGCATCACCTTCAAGGTGGACGGCGCCGGAATCATCCCCGGCACGCTGCGGCGGAGCGCCGGCTGATGGCGACGATCACCCTGAACTCCCTGAGTGCGACGGTCCGCAGCCCCTGGGCCGGATTCGCCCTGCGCCGCGCCTGGCGGCTGGTGGTGTCGCTGGCGGCGCTGGTCACGGCCGCGTTCGCGATGATCCATCTGATCCCCGGCGACCCGGTGCGGGCGTCGCTCGGCACCACCGCCGACCCGGCGCTGGTCGCCGCCCGCAGACACTCGCTCGGCCTGGACCAACCGCTGTTGCAGCAGTACGGCGACTTCGTCGGCCATCTCCTCCAGGGCCGGCTCGGTGATTCGATCGGCGCGCAGATGCCCGTATCCGGCATCATCTCCAGCCGGCTCCCGGCGACGCTGCAGATCGCCGTCCCCGCGTTCGCACTGATCCTGCTGCTCGCCATCCCGGTCGGGATGACGGCCGCCGTGCTGACCAAGGACGGTCGCCGACGGCGCGGCGAGCTCGCCTTCACCGGCGTCACCGGCTTCCTGGGCGCGGTGCCCGAGTTCCTGCTGGCGGTGGGCCTGATCGCGGCGTTCGCCGTGGCGTGGCCGGTCCTCCCGGTGGCCGCGCAGGGCGGCTTGGACTCCTACGTACTGCCGGTGCTGGCACTCACCGTCGTCCCGGCGGCGACCCTGTCGCGCATCGTGCGGGTGGAGACCCTGCGGGTGCTGGACGAGGACTACATGCGGACCGCGCGGGCGAAGCGGCTCCCGGCCCGGCTGCGCTATCTGCGCCATGCGCTGCCCAACCTGCTGACCTCCTCGCTCACCCTGGGCGGCCTGCTCTTCAGTTCGCTGCTCGCCGGCACCGTACTGGTCGAGAACGTCTTCGCCTGGCCGGGCCTCGGCACGACGATCGTCCAGGCGATCACCGAGAAGGATTATCCGCTGGTCCAGGGCGTCGTACTGGTTTACGGGGCCGCCGCGCTGCTGATCACCTTCGCCGTCGACGTGGCCGTGGCCGTCGCCGACCCCCAGTCGACCGTCCGCGGGAGTTGACGATGCCTCAACCGAAACAGGACACCTTGCTGCGGCACCGTCTCGGGCGCACGCTCAGGACACCGATCGGCATCACCGCACTGACCGCCTGCCTGCTGGTGGCGCTGGTCGCCGTGTTCGGGCCGGTCCTGCTCGGCGACCAGGCCGCACGCGTCGACACCGACGCGATCAACCAGGGCAGCAGCTCCGCCCACCTGCTGGGCACCGACCAGCTCGGCCGCGACATCGCCGCGCGGGTGGTCGTCGCGACCCGGCTGACCCTGCGACTGACCCTGCTGGCCGCCATGATCGGGGTCGGCGGCGGGCTGCTGCTCGGTGTGGCACCGGCGGTGGTGGGCCGACGCCTCGGCCGGCTGATCACCGCGACCGTCGGCGTACTCGTCGCCTTCCCCGGGCTGCTGTTCCTGCTCTTCCTCGCCACGATCTTCGGCGTGGGAAGCACCGGCGCGGTGTTCGCCGTGGGGCTGGCCATGGTCCCGCCCATGGCACGGCTGGTGCAGAACCTGACGGCGTCGGTCGCGGGCTCCGACTACGTCGCCGCGGCCCGGATCCTCGGCGTGGGCCGGTTCAAACTGGTGGTACGTCATCTGCTTCCCAACATCGCCGAGCCCTCGGTGCTGTTCGCCACCCAGGCCACGGGCGGCATCCTTGTCGCCTTCTCGGGCCTCTCGTTCCTCGGACTGGGCGTACAGCCGCCCGAGTACGACTGGGGGCGGCTGCTCAACGAGCAGTTGAACCGGATCTACGTGAACCCGGCGGCGGCACTGACGCCAGGCGCGGCCGTGGTCCTGACGGGGCTGATGTTCGGGCTGGTCGGTGAGGTACTCGCGCAGGCCGGTGGCCGACGGGCCCCGCAGGCCCTGGAGCTGATGCCACAACAGGAGGAACGGACGCGGGAGGAAGTAGCGGCGGACGGCGGCGTGGCCCTGGTCCGGGCCCGCGATCTGCGGGTGACGTTCCCCGGCGGGCGGCACGCCGTACGCGGCATCTCGTTGGACATCGCCAGGGGCGAGGCCGTCGGCCTGGTCGGCGAATCGGGCTCCGGCAAGAGCCTGAGCGCGCTGGCCCTGGCCGATCTGGTCCCGCACCGGGGACACGTCTGCGCGAGCACGCTCCGCTTCGACGGGCACGACCTGCGGGCGGACCCGCCGCTGGGCACCGAACTGGCCCTGGTCTTCCAGGACCCGATGGCCTCGCTCAACCCGGCCCTGCGCGTGGGCCGGCAGCTCGCCGAGGTGGCCGAGGTACATCTCGGGGCCAGCCGCGCACAGGCCACGGCACGCGCCGTCGACCGCCTCGGCGCCGTCCGTATCCCCTCGCCCGAACGGCGCGCCCGGCAGCGCCCGCACGAGTACTCCGGCGGAATGCGACAGCGGGCCGTCATCGCGATGGGCCTCATGGGGAAGCCGAAGCTGATCATCGCCGACGAGCCGACCACGGCGCTCGACGTCGCCGTCCAGCAACAGGTGCTCGACCTGCTCGCCGAGGTGCGCGAGGAAACCGGCGCCGCCCTGCTGCTGATCTCCCACGACCTCGCCGTCGTCGCCCAGGTCTGCGAACGGGTCCTCGTGATGTACGGAGGCCTGATCGTCGAGGACCTCCCCGTCGCCCGACTGGTCGGCGGCGCGGCCCACCCGTACACCCGGGCGCTGGTGGGGGCCGTCCCGACCATGACCACGGATCCCGGCACAGAACTGGCGACCATCCCCGGCCGCCCGCCGGAGCCGGGGGAGAACGGCCCGGGCTGCCCCTTCGCGCCGCGCTGCGAACGCGCCCGGGAGCGCTGCCACGGCGAAGCTCCCGAGCTGGCCGCCCTCGGCCCGGACCGCAAGGTGGCCTGCTGGTACCCGGTGGACGCGGTGACGGCCGCCGCCTCCGTCGAAGCCACGTCACACGGAGCGGAGGCGACATCATGAGCTCACTGGAGCTGCGGGGGATCACCGTGCGCTACGGCCGCTTCACCGCGGTGGAGAACGCCGACCTGCTGGTGCCGGAGGGAACGGTCACCGGACTGGTGGGCGGGTCGGGGTCGGGTAAATCGAGCCTCGGGAAGGCCGTCGTCGGCCTGGCGCCGGTGCACTCCGGGCGCGTGCTGATCGCCGGGAGCGAGGCCGGTCGCCGGGCCCGGCGCAGCCCCGTGCAACTGGTGTTCCAGAACCCGTACGCCTCGCTCGACCCGCGCATGACCATCGGTGCGTCGGTCGCCGAAGCGCTGCCCCGCGAAACCGGCCCACGCACCGCACCCGGCCGCAGGGCACCGGCCCGCGCACGCCGGGCAGCGCGCGACGCGGAGGTGGCCCGTTACCTGGAGCTCGTCGGCATCGACCCCGCACGGGCCGTACTCACCCCGGAGGCGCTCTCGGGCGGCCAGCGCCAACGGGTGGCCCTGGCAAGGGCCCTGGCCGCCCGGCCCGACGTGCTGATCGCGGACGAGATCACCTCGGCCCTGGACGTGTCCGTACAGGGCGCGGTGCTCAACCTGCTGCGCCGGCTTCAGCGCGAGCTGGGCTTCGCCATGCTCTTCATCTCCCACAATCTCGCGGTCGTCCGCTACCTGTCCGACCAGGTCGCCGTGATGGACGGCGGACACCTCGTCGAATGCGGCCCCACCGAACGGGTGCTGGAGCGCCCGGAGCATCCGACGACCCGGAACCTGATCTCCTGCGTTCCCACCCTTGCCCTCGCCGAGGAGGCGTCATGACCCGGCCGCTGAAGATCGACGACTTGTACCGGTTCGAGATCCCCGGTGATCCCGCGCTGTCTCCCGACGGGGAACGTGTCGCCTACACACTGGCCACCCAGGACGCCGAGAACGACCGCGTGGTCCGCTCCATCTGGGAGGTTCGCGGCGGGGGTGGCCCGGCCCGGCGGCTCACCCACGGACCCGCCGACACCGCACCGCGCTGGTCCCCGGACGGTACGCGACTGGCGTTCCTGCGCGAGGGGCAGCTCCATCTGCTGACCCTCGACGGGGGAGAGGCCACACCGCTGACCACGCCCGCCCGGTGCCCGGCCGGGGCCGGCACACCGGTGTGGAGCCCGGACGGATCACGGATCGCGTACGCGGCCCCCGGGACCCGGCGCGACGCCACCGCCCCCGTCGTCATCGACGCCCTCGGCTGGAAGGCGGACGGGGCGGGCCTGATCGGGTCCGTCCGGACCCAACTGTTCGTCGTGGACGTGGAATCCGGCGAGGTCAGGCAGCTCACGAAGGGCGACCGGCAGGCCGGCCCACCCACCTGGTCGCCCGACGGGACACAGCTCGCCTACCCGGCGAAGACCGGCCCGGACGCGGCTGCGCTCGGGACCTCGGCCGCCCATGTCGTAGGGGTCGGGGAGGACGCGCCCGCGCCCCGCCGGATCGGCCCCGCCGACGGTCTCGCGGGCCCGGTGAGCTGGTTCCCCGACGGGTCCGCACTGCTCGTCGTCGGCCGGACCGTATTCGGCGTCGGCCACCTGGAACTGCTGCGCCAGCCCCTGGACGGATCGGCGCCGGTGTCCCTCAGCGCGCCTCTCGACCGCAACGTCCTGCCGGGCGGCCCGGGCTACCCGGGGGCGCTGCCGCAGTTCCACGGCGACGCCATCGTGTTCTGCGCCCGTGACCGCGGTGCCACACGCCTGTACCGGGTGGACGCGGCCGGAATCAGCGCATCCCCGCTGCCCGCCGGTACCGGGGTCGGCGGCTGCTCGGTCGCCACGAAGGCCGGGCGGGCGGCGCTGGTGGTCTCCGACGCGTCGGACTTCGCCGAGATCGCCCTGCTCGACCTGGATGCCTGGGAGTCCGGCGAACCGGGCGAACCGTCGGCCGGGTCCCGGCCCGAGCGACTCACCGGCCACATGGCCCGGTCGCTGCCCGACATCGTCCTCCACCCGTTCACCGAACGCGAGTTCACCATCTCGGACGGCACGGTGGTGCACGGCATGATCACCCGGGCCGCGCAGATGCCCGCGGGCGGGCCGCTGCTGGTGGACGTGCACGGCGGCCCGCACAACGCCTGGGCACCGCACTCCGACCCGGTCCACCTCTACCACCAGGAGCTGGCCTCGCGGGGCTGGACGATCCTGACGCTCAACGTCCGCGCCAGTGACGGCTACGGCGAGGCGTTCTACACGGCCGCCGTGGGTGCCTGGGGCGAGACGGACGAACAGGACGTGCTGCAACCGGTCGCCACCCTCGTCGCCGAGGGGCTCGTCGACCCGGAACGGATCGCGCTCACCGGCTACAGCTACGGCGGCTACCTGACCTGCTGGCTCTCCGCCCGCAGCGACGTCTTCGCCGCCGTCGTACCGGGCGGCGTCCTGGTCGATCTGAAGAGCATGGCCGGTACCTCCGAAGAAGGACACCTGATCGCCGACCACGAGATCGGCGAACCGGAACGGCTGACGGCGCTCTCACCGATCAGTCATGCCGACGCCGTGCGCGCGCCCACCCTGATCCTGCACGGCGGCGCGGACGACACCTGCCCGGTCGGCCAGGCCGAGCAGTGGTTCCACGCGCTGCGCACCCGGGAGGTGCCGGCCCGGCTGGTCGTGTACCCCGACAGCTCGCACCTGTTCCTCCTGGACGGCAGGCCCTCGCACCGGGAGGACTACTCCCGCCGCCTGACCGAATGGGTCACCACGCACACCGACCGCTGAAACCGCGGAACGCGCCGAAGTGGCAGAAGCCACCACCATCACAGCAACCACCACAACCGCCGTAACCGCCGCAACCACCGAATCCGTTGAGATCGTTGAACGAAACGGAATGGGAGCCGAAATGACCGACACCACCGACCTGTCCGCCCGCTGGACCGCCCGCCTCACCGACCTGGCCGCCCGTCACTCCGTCCCCGGCGCCAACCTCGGCATCCTGCACCGCGGTGAACTGATCGCCGAGGCCGCCACCGGCCTGGCCAACACCGACGCCGGGATCGAGACGACCACCGACACCTTGTTCCAGATCGGCTCGATCTCCAAGGTCTGGACCACCACGGTCGCCATGGCCCTGGTCGACGAGGGTCTGCTCGAACTGGACGCGCCCCTCATCTCCGTAATGCCCGAACTGCGACTCGCCAACGAGGAGTTGACACAGGGACTGACACTTCGTCATCTCCTCGACCACACCAGCGGCATCGACGGCGACCTCTTCACCGACACCGGCCGGGGCGACGACTGCCTGGAGAAGTTCGCCGCCCTCCTCGGCGACGTCACCCCCAACCACCCGCTCGGCGCCACCATGTCGTACTGCAACGCGGGCTTCACCCTGCTCGGCAGGGTGCTGGAAATCGTCACCGGCGTCCAGTGGGACGAGCTGATGCGCGAGCGCCTGTTCCGTCCGCTCGGCCTGACACACACCGTGACTCTGCCGGAGGAGGCGCTGCGTTTCCGCGCCGCCATCGGGCACCTGGGGGACCCGCCGGCGCAGGCCCCGCAGTGGGGGCTGATGCGTTCGGCCGGACCCGCCGGACTGATCTGCTCGACGCCGCGCGAAGTACTGCGGTTCGCACGGCTGCACCTCGACAACGGCGTCACCGAGGACGGCACCAAGATCCTCTCGGCCGAGGGCGCCACCGCCATGCAGACCCCGCAGGTCGAACTCCCCGACCCGCACATCCTGGGCCACGCCTGGGGACTGGGCTGGTTCCTCGACACCTGGGACGGACAGCGGGTGTACGGACACGACGGCGGCACGATCGGGCAGAGCGCGTTCCTACGGGTGCTGCCCGAGGCCGACCTGGCGATCTGCCTGCTCACCAACGGCGGCGACACCATGAGTCTCTACCGGGGCGTGTTCGGGGAGATCGTCCAGGAGCTGGCCGGCGTGACGATGCGCACCACGATCCAGCCGGCGAAGGAGCCGGTGGCGGTGGACCCCGCGGACTACGCCGGCGCGTACCAGCGGCTCTCCAGCCGGGTGGAGATCGTGGAGCGGGACGGCGGCCTGGTGATGCTCGACCGGATCACCGGACCGCTCGCCGAGCTGATGCCCGACACGGAGCAGGAGTACGCGCTGCACCCCGTCGAGCCGGGGCTGTTCGTGGTGCAGCGACCGGGCCTCAAGGTCTGGGTCCCCGTCGTGTTCTACACCCTCGCCGACGGCACGCCCTACATCCACCACGGCGGCCGCGCCACCCCCAAGGTGGGCTGACGTGACCGCAATCGCCACCGCCCTGGAGGCGGCGCTGCCGGGACTGCTGGCCGACATCGAGGAGCTGGTCCGTACCGAGTCGCCCAGTGAGGACCCGGCCGCCGTCGCCGACTGTGCCCGGGTCGTCGCCGGGCTCGGCACCCGGCTGACCGGCGCGGCGCCCGAGTGGCTCGACGGCGCGGGCCGGCCCGCGCTGCGCTGGCGCTTCGGCTCCGGCGACCGGGTGCTGCTGCTCGGTCACTTCGACACGGTGTGGCCGGTGGGCTCGTTGGCCGGCCACCCCTTCGAGGTGGTCGGCGGCAGGCTGACCGGACCCGGCTGCTTCGACATGAAGGCCGGTGTGGCACAGCTGTTCCACGCGCTGGCGGTCCTCGACGACCTGGACGGGGTGTCGGTCCTGCTCACCGGCGACGAGGAGATCGGTTCCCCGACGTCACGCACCCTGATCGAGGCCGAGGCCCGCCGCACCCGGGCCGTACTCGTCCTGGAGGCCAGCGAGGGCGGCGCGCTGAAGACCGCGCGCAAGGGGGTGTCCGGCTACGAACTGCACATCGCCGGCCGCGCGGCGCACGCCGGCCTCGAACCCCATCGCGGCGTCAACACGACCACCGAACTGGCCCACCAGGTACTCGCGTTGTCCACGCTCGCCGATCCGGCGACCGGCACCACGGTCACGCCGACGGTGGCCTCCTCCGGCACCACCCGCAACACGGTGCCCGACACGGCCCGGCTGCTGGTCGACGTACGGGTGGAGACAGTCGCCGAACAGGACCGGGTGGACCGTGCCGTGCGCGGTCTCGTACCGGTCCTCGCGGGCGCCTCGCTCAAGCTCTCCGGCGGCCCGGACCGGCCGCCGCTGCAGACGAGCGCTTCGGCGGAGCTGTTCGCACTCGCCCGGAGCCACTACGCCGAACTGGGCTTCGGTGCCCTGCGCGGAGTGGCGGTCGGCGGCGGCTCCGACGGCAACCTCACGGCCGGCGCGGGCACGCCCACACTGGACGGCCTCGGGGCCGTGGGCGGCGGGGCGCACGCGGACGACGAGCATGTCCTCGTCGATGAACTGCCGCGCCGCGCGGCGCTGGTGGCCTCCTTGGTCGCCTCGCTCGTACGGGAGCCGCCGGCCGCACCGGGCCGGGTGAGATCGTGAACGGTACGGAAGCGGCCGCAGCAGCCGCAGCGGCGGCGGCGCACCGCGCGGGCGTGACCGTCTCCGAACTGCACGGGCTGGAAGAGATGCGGGACGCCTGCCGGGTACTGGACCGGGTCTGGCGGCCCGATCCCGGCAACCCGCTGATCACCCCGGAGCTGCTCCGGGTCTTCGCCCACTCCGGCAGCTACGTCGTCGGAGTCCACCGGGACGGCCGGATGGTCGGATTCTGCCTGGGCTTCCTGGCCACCGCCGGACTGCACTCGCACATCGCCGGGGTCGACGACACCGTCCGGGGCCGCAATGTCGGCTACGCCGTCAAGCTGCATCAGAGGGCCTGGTCCCTGGCCCGTGGCATCACCGCGGTCACCTGGACCTTCGACCCGCTGATCAGCCGCAACGCCTATTTCAACCTGGCCAAACTGGGCGCGGCAGCGAGCGAGTACCTGGCCGACTTCTACGGGGCGCTGCAGGACGAGGTCAATGCCGGGACCGAGACGGACCGGCTGATGGTCCACTGGGACCTGACCGGTGAACACGCCGTCACAGCCGCCGCGGGCGCACCCCGTACCGTCACCGTCGACAGCGCGGGCGCCCACGCCGTGGTCGGTCTGGACGCCAAACCCGACGGGCGCCCCGCCGTCGGGCGCCGGGACGGCGACACGGTCCTGGTCCGGGTCCCCGGGGAGATCGAGACACTGCGCCGCACCGACCCGCCCCTGGCCCACGCATGGCGGTACGCGCTGCGCGAGGTGCTCGGCGGCCTGATGGCCGAGGGGCACACCGTCACCGGATTCACCCGGGACGGCTGGTACGTGATCGACAAACGTCAGGAGAGGCAGGCATGAAGCTCGTCGGTGTGGAACTGCGCCGGATCGCGATGCCACTGGTCGCACCCTTCCGAACCTCCTTCGCCACCATGACCACCCGGGAGATCCTGCTCGTCAGGGTTGAGACCGAGGACCACGAGGGTTACGGCGAATGCGTCACGATGGCCGATCCCCTGTACTCCTCGGAGTACACGGCCACCGCCGCGGACGTCCTGCGCAGCCATCTCGTGCCCGCGCTCACCGCCCTGCCCGCGCTCACCGCCCTGCCCGCGCTCGACCCCTGGGCGGTCGCCCCGGCCCTGGCCGCGTTCAAGGGACACCGGATGGCCAAGGCCGCCCTGGAGACCGCGGTGCTGGACGCCTGGCTGCGCGCCCATGACCTGTCGATGGGCCAGTGGCTGGGGGCGACGGCCGAACGGGTACCGGCCGGGGTGTCGGTCGGCATCATGGACTCGATCCCCGCCCTCCTCGACGCCGTCGACGGCTATCTGTCCGAGGGCTATCTGCGGATCAAGCTGAAGATCGAGCCCGGCTGGGACGTGGAACCCGTGCGCGCGGTCCGGGAACGCTTCGGCGACGGCATGCTGCTCCAGGTGGACGCCAACACCGCGTACACCCTCGCCGACGCCGCACAGCTGGCCCGGCTCGACCCGTACGGGTTGCTGCTGATCGAACAGCCCCTGGACGAGGAGGACATCCGAGGCCATGCGGCACTGGCCCAGCGGGTGCGCACCCCCATCTGCCTGGACGAATCCATCGTCTCCGCCCGCTCGGCGGCCGACGCGATCGCCATGGGCGCCTGCTCGGTCGTCAACATCAAGCCGGGGCGGGTCGGCGGCTATCTGGAGGCCCGGCGGATCCACGACGTGTGCGCCGCGCACGGCGTTCCCGTCTGGTGCGGCGGGATGCTGGAGACCGGCCTCGGCCGGGCCGCCAACGTCGCCCTCGCCGCGCTGCCCGGCTTCACCCTGCCCGGCGACACCTCCGCCTCCGACCGGTACTACCGGACCGACATCACCGAACCGTTCGTGCTGAAGGACGGCCATCTCGATGTGCCCCGCGCACCCGGGATCGGACTCTCGCCGATCCCCGGGCAACTGGCCGACGTGACCGAATCGACAGAATGGATCAGCCGATGACCAACCGGTCCGGCACCGCCGAGGCCCTGATCCGGACGGCGTTCGACGACGCCGGGGTCCAGGGGTTCTTCTTCGCCCGCGAGATCGACGGCGACCGCACGATCGGCGTCGCAGCGGACGAACCGGTCTGCCTCGCCTCCGTCTTCAAGATCCCGGTCGCACTCGCCTACGCCCGCGAGGCCGCGGCGGGACGGCTGGAAAGGACCGAACGCCACGCGGTGCAACCGCGCTACCGCGACGGCGGCATCGGCACCTCCGGCTGCGCCGACCCGATCGAGATGAGCCTGCGCGACCTGGTCCACATGATGATGACGATGAGCGACAACGCCGCCACCGACGTCGTGCTGGACCGGGTCGGACTCGACACGGTCAACGCCATGCTCGCGGAACTCGGCCGGAAACGGACCCACTTGATCGGCGGATGTCTGACCCTGACCGGTTCGCTCTTCGCCGATCTCGGCGTGAGCACCGAGGTCGAGGCGCACAAGAAGATGGCGGCGCTGGCCGCGCAGAGGCCGGAGGAGATCCTGGAATTGTCGGTGTGCGTCCCCGAACGCACCACCCGGGGAACGGCCCGCGACATCGCCGAACTGCTGGCCGCGATCTGGCGCGACGAGGCGGGACCCGCCGAAGCCTGCGCCGAAGTACGGGCCGTGATGGGGCAGCAGATCTGGCCGCACCGGCTGTCGTCCGGCTTCGGCGACAGCTACCGCGTCGCCGGCAAGACCGGGACGCTGCCGGGCTGGCGCAACGAGGCCGGGGTCGTCGAGGACCCCGACGGCGGGCGCTGGGCGGTGGCCGTATTCACCCGGTCCGACCGGCCCGACCTGCGCAATCCCGGGGCGGACCGGGTGATCGGCCAGGTGGCGGCACTGGCCGTGGACGCATTCCGGTCAACTGCCTTGTGCCGATGACGGAGCAGCCGCGAGCCGTACTCGGCCGGATCCTCAACGATCTGGGGTCGACGCTGATCGAGGTGGTCGCAGGGGAGGCCGACCCGGCCCGGACCGTCACCGGAGTGCTCATCCAGGACCCGCTGGACGAACCGGCCCGGCTGCCCGGAGCGGTGGTGCTCGGCGTCGGCGTGTACGGTGCCGAGCCGGTCGCCGCCCTGGTCGACCGGGCGGCCGGCCTCGGCGCGGCGGCCGTGGTCGTCCGGTCCCCGGTCCCGGTGGACGGACCCGTGTCCGAGGCGGCAGCACGCACCGGCCTCACCGTGCTGGGGCTGACCCCCGGCGCGTCCTGGGCCCAAGTGGCCGCGCTGCTGCGGTCGCTGCTCGCGGCCGACGAACTGGGCACGGTGGGCGGCTCCGACGACGCCGACGGCACCGAGCCCCTCGCAGGCGACCTGTTCGCGCTGGCCAACGCGACGGCCGGGCTGCTGGACGGCCCGGTCACCGTGGAGGACCGCGGCGGTCGGGTGCTGGCCTTCTCCAGCCGTCAGGACGAGGGCGACGACGCCAGGATCGCGACCATCCTGGACCGTCAGGTCCCCGCCGAGAAGCTGCGCGCCCTGGAGCAGCTCGGCGCCTTCCAGGCCCTCTACCGTAAGGAGGAGCCCGTCTATGTGGCCGGCATCTCCGACAAACCACGGGTCGCGATCGCCGTCCGCGCGGGCGGCGAGATCCTCGGATCGATCTGGGTCGTGGTCGACGGACCGCTGAGCGAGGACCGCACCCAGGCGTTGCAGGAGGCCGCGAAGGTGGCCGCCCTGCATCTGCTGCGCCAGCGCACGGGCGAGGACGTCGAACGCAGGCTCCGCGCGGACCTGCTCGCCACGGTCCTGGAGGGCGGCACCCACGCCCCGCAGGCCGCCGTACGGCTGGGCCTGTCCGTGCAGCCCGCCTGCGTACTGGCACTCGCCGTGACCGGTGAGCCGTCGGCACCCGACCGGGTGGCCGCGGGCCACCGCGTCGCCGAGGCCCTCGCCCTGCACCTGGCCGCCATCCACCCCCGTACGGCCGCGGCCTCGCTCGGGGGTGTCACCTACGCCGTCCTGCCCACGAGTTCGGACGAGGACGCGCTACGGGTGGCGGAGGCGTTCCTCGGGCGCATCGGCGACCGGGTGCCCGCCGTCATCGGCATCGGCCGGCTCGCCGCCCGTCCGGCCGAGCTGCGCCGCTCCCGCGCCGACGCGGACCGCGCGTTGCGGGTCCTCGGCTCCGGCCGCTCACAGCGACGGTCCGCCCGCCTGTCGGACGTCTACGCCGCCTCGCTGCTGGAGGAGCTGACGGACCGGATCGCCGCCGAGGACGATCTCCCCGACGGCCCGGTCGTCCGGCTGCGCGCCTACGACGCCCAGCACCACACCGCCCTCACGGACACGCTGGAGGCCTGGCTGAACACCTTCGGCGACGTGGCCGGCGCCGCGGCCGCCGTACACATCCACCCCAACACCTTCCGTTACCGGCTCAAGCGGCTGGCCGTGGTGGCAGGCATCGATCTCGACGACCCGGAGGCCAGATTCGAAGCCATGCTCCAACTGCGGTTGAGCCCGCCGCAGCACTGACCGGCCCGGTCCTCACCGTGACACGCGGATCCGCCCGGCCCGGGGCGGGCGCAATGATGAAAGAGTTCTCGTAGCAGCCGGACACAGCGACGCCCGCACGTCCGCGTGTCCGAGCAGCCGTGTATCCGAATGTCGACGATGGGACAGATGCCATGCCTCTCAAGGGCGAGTACGAGCCGAGCCCCGCGCAGTGGGTCCGCGACCAGGTCGAGCTGTTCGAGCGCTCCGGTGGGACGGAGGGGACCACGATGAGGGACCTGCCGGTCATCATCCTGACCACCCGCGGGGCCAAGAGCGGCAAGATCCGCAAGACCCCGCTCATGCGGGTCGAGCACAACGGCTCGTACGCCGTGGTCGCCTCGCAGGGCGGCGCCCCCAAGCACCCCGTCTGGTACCACAACATCGTGGCCGACCCCCGCGTGGAACTGCACGACGGCCCCGTCCGCCAGGACATGAACGCCCGTGAGGTCACCGGCGACGAGAAGGCCCTGTGGTGGCAGCGCGCGGTCGAGGCGTACCCCGACTACGCCGACTACCAGCTCAAGACCGACCGGCAGATTCCGGTCTTCGTCCTGGAACCGGCGGCCGAGCCGCACTGACGACCGCGCGGGGAGGAGCGGCCCGCACGCCCGCCGCGCCCCTGGACGCAGTCTCGTGAGCCGGGCGCGGTCAGCGGTGCTCCGGGTCGGGACAGTCCGAGCGGCAGCCCGCATCCCACGCGGAGCGCTGGTTGCCGTGGGCCGGAATGCCATGCGCACGCCTCGGCATCGTGGCGAGATGCATCAGCGTGAACCCCGGTCCACCGTCATGTGCGGCCGCACCGGGCGGTAGGCGCGCGGATGCCCCCTGCGCAGCAAGTCCGGCTCCCGGTCCCGCCCGGCCTGCCGCGCCGGTGCGGTGGGCGCCGCCCCGGTCATCCGGCGGATGCGCTCGGCGCTCCGGTCGTGCCTGCCGCAGGCGATTCCTTGCGGGTCGCCGCCCACACGAGGAGCGCGAGTGCGCTGATCGCGGCGCCGAGAACGCACACCGCACCCCATCCGGCCCTCGCGTATACGGTCGTCGAGGCGAGCGCGCCCGCAGCACTGCCGACCGAGTAGAAGACCATGTAACCGCCGATCAGACGGCTGCCCGCGTCGGGACGGACCGCGTAGATCAGGCTCTGGCTGGTGACATGGACGGCCTGCACGGCGAGGTCGAGGACGACCGCGCCGATCGCCAGTGCCCACAGCGACTGCCGGGTGAGGGAGAGGGGGAGCCACGACACGGTGAGCAGGGCCAGTGCGACGCCGGTTGTCCACCTGGCGAGGCCGCGGTCGTGCAGGCGCCCGGCCGGAGCGGCCGCGAGCGCGCCCGCCGCCCCCGCGAGCCCGAACGCTCCGATCGCTGTGTGCGACAGCGACAGCGGGGGTTCGCTCAGTGGCAGCGCGACGCAGCTCCACAGGGTGCTGAAGGCGGCGAAGATCAGCAGGGCGAGCAGAGCTCGGACGCGGAGTACGCGTTCCTCGGCGAACAGGACGAGTGTCGAACGCAGCAGCTGCAGGTATCGCATGGATGTGGGTGGTGCAGCGCGTCGTGGCAGCACGCGATGCAGGGACAGGGTGAGCGCGAGGGTCAGTGCCGCCGATGTGAGGTAGACCGTTCGCCAGCCCGCCAGGTCGGCCAGTGCACCGGACATCGTGCGGGCCAGCAGGATTCCGATGACGATTCCGCTGGTGACGAGGCCGACCGCGCGGCCGCGTCGGTCCGGGGCGGACAGCGACGCGGCGAACGCCACGAGGGTCTGCGTCACCACGGCGAGAAAGCCCACCGCGGCCAGGGCGGTCAGCAGGATCGGTGCGGTGGTCGCGGTCCCGGTTGCGATGAGTGCCGTCGCCAGCAGTACCAGCTGGGTCACGACGAGGCGCCGCCGGTCGACCAGATCGCCCAGGGGCACGAGCAGGAACAGCCCGAGGCCGTACCCGATCTGGGTGAGGGTGACGACGATGCCGACGCTCGCCGCACTGATCCGGAAGTCCCGGCTCAGGGTGACGAGCAGGGGTTGCGCGAAGTAGACATTGGCCACCGCCAAACCGGACGCGACCGCGAACAGCAGTGTCGTGCGTCCGGACAGGGTGCGAGCCGGTGTCCCCCCGTTTGCCGTCTCGGATCGCATCGTTCTCTCGCTGCCGGCCACGTGACACCCTTCGATCGAGTTGGTTGCATGTTGCTACCAGGGTGACCGTAGCCGTACCTGGTAGCATGTTGCAACCGATGGTCTGAGGGAGGACGGCATGGTCAAGCGGACACGCTTCGACGAGAGCGACTGCCCGGTGGCTCGTTCGGTCGACGCGATCGGCGACTGGTGGTCGCTCCTGATCGTCCGCGACGCGTTCGACGGCAGTCGCCGCTTCGGGGAGTTCCAGCGCAGCCTGGGCGTGGCGAAGAACATCCTCGCGTCGCGCCTGCGCGATCTGGTCGCGGGCGGCATCCTCGACATGGCTCCGGCGGCCGACGGCAGCGCATACCACGCATACGTGCTGACGCCCAAGGGCAGGGATCTCTTCCCGGTCATCGTGGCGTTGCGGCAGTGGGGCGAGGGTCACTTCTTCGATCCCGGCGAAGCGCACTCGGAGATGGTCGACCTGCGGCACGGCCGTCCGCCCCGGGCGCTGGAGGTCCACTCGGCCGACGGGCGGCAGCTCGGACCGGACGACATCACGGTGAAGAAGGTCGAACGCCCCGCGGACGCGGCAGCAGCATCCGAATAGGCTGCAGTGCCGCACGCTTCGGTGGTGCCGCCACCCGCCCGTCCGTCCGCGCCACACGCGTACGACCCCCGCACGATCCCCCCGGACAGTCGATCAGGACGCGCGTCCGTCCGCCCTCCCGCGCTCCAATGGACGGGTGACCGCGCCTCCCGACGACTGCCTCGCGCGCAATGAGTGGCTCTGCGGCGCCTACCTGACCAGCCGTCGCGAGATTCTCTGGGACGCCGTCGTCCAGCACGTGCAGCTCACCGCGGTCTCCGTACTCCTCGGGCTGGTCCTCGCCGTTCCGCTCGCCCTCGCGGCGCGCCGCCGGCGCTGGGCGGCCGGCCCGGTCCTCGGCGTGACGACCATCCTCTACACCGTGCCGTCGCTCGCCATGTTCTCGCTGCTGCTGCCGGTGTACGGACTCTCCGCCTCGCTCGTCGTCGCCGGACTCGTCCTGTACTCGCTCACCCTCCTCGTAAGGAACATCCTCGCCGGACTGCGTGCCGTGCCCGCGGAGACCAGGCAGGCCGCACGCGGCATGGGGTACGGCCCCGTGCGTCTGCTCGTCGCTGTGGAGCTTCCCCTGGCCCTGCCCGCCGCCATGGCCGGACTGCGTATCGCGACCGTCTCCGCGGTCTCCCTGGTCACGGTCGGCGCGATCGTCGGGTACGGCGGACTCGGCAACCTCATCTACTCCGGGATGAACACGTACTTCAAGGCCCAGGTGCTCACTGCCTCCGTCCTCTGCGTCGTCATCGCCGTCGCCGCCGATGTGCTGCTTCTTCTCGCGCAACGAATCCTGACCCCGTGGACCCGGAGGCGGTCGTGAGCACCCTCGCCGCCGCCTGGTCCTGGCTCACGACCCCGGCGCACTGGTCCGGCGACGGCGGCATCTGGAACCGTCTCGGCCAGCATCTGTTCCTCACCGTCGTCTGCCTGCTCATCAGCTGTCTGATCGCGCTGCCCATCGCCCTGGTACTCGGCCATCTCGGCAAGGGCGGCGCGCTCGCCGTCAACATCTCCAACATCGGCCGGGCCGTCCCCACCTTCGCCGTGCTGGTGCTGCTGCTCCTCTCCCCGATCGGTGGGCACGGCGAGTGGCCGACCGTCATCGCCCTCGTCCTCTTTGCCGTACCGCCACTGCTCACCAACGCCTACGTCGGCATGCGCGAGGTCGACCGCGACGTCGTACGGGCGGCCACGGGAATGGGTATGACGGGCAGACAGGTGATGCTGGGAGTGGAGGTGCCGCTCGCCCTGCCCCTGATTCTCACCGGCGTACGGATCGCCGCCGTCCAGCTCGTCGCCACCGCCACCCTCGCGGCGCTGGCGGGCGGCGGGGGACTCGGCCGCATCATCACGGCGGGCTTCAACCTCGCCTCGACCGCGCAGGTGGTCGCCGGGGCCGTGCTCGTAGCCGCCTTCGCCCTGATCGTCGAAGGGCTCTTCGAAGTGGTACAACGCCTCGCCCCCGGCCGGTTCCGCGGCGAGGAATCAGGATGAGGCCGCGAACGGCCCTCCCCGTGCTCCTCGCGATCCTGCTGTCGGCGAGCGCCTGCACCACCGGACCCTCTCTGGAGAACCAGGGCGAGGTCACCGCACCGCCGGGCGACAGCAAACACCTCACCATCGGCTCCGCGGGCTTCACCGAGAGCGATCTGCTCGCCCAGATGTACGCGCTGCTGCTCGACCGGGCCGGCTACTCCACGAAGATCATCTCCGTCACCAACCGGGAGATCTACGAACCGGCGCTGGAGAGCGGCCAGATCGACGTCGTGCCGGAGTACGCGGCCACCTTCGCGGACTGGCTGAACGCCAAGAAGAACGGCGCCGACGCAGCCCCCGTCGGCTCGCCCGACCTCGCCGCCACGATGAAGGCCCTGCGCGCCCTCGCCGCACCCCGTGGCCTCACCGTCCTCGACCCCGGGCACGCCGTCGACCAGAACGCCTTCGCGGTCGCCGCCCCGTACGCGGCGAAACACCACCTGAAGACCCTCAGCGACCTCGGCGGATCCCAACTGCCCGTGCGTCTGGCCGCCGGCGACGAATGCGTACAACGCCCCTACTGCGCACCCGGTCTGAAGAAGACGTACGGCATCCGCATCACGGCCGTGGACCCCAAGGGCGTCGGCACCACCCAGGCCAAACAGGCCGTCCAGAACGGTCAGGACCAGATGGTCCTGACCACCACCACCGACGCCACCCTCGACGTCTTCGGCCTCGTCCTGCTCGCCGACGACAAGCACCTGCAGAACGCCGACTACCTCGTCCCCGTAGTCAACCGGTCCCGGGCGGGCAGCGAAGGCGTACGCAAGGCGCTGGGCAAGCTCAACACCGTACTGACGACCGCCGACCTGGCCCGGCTCAACGAGCAGGTCGACAGCTGGCGACGGCTGCCCGAGGACGTGGCACGCACCTACCTGGAGTCCAAGAACCTCGTCCCGCGCGGCTAGGAGGGCGCTGAAGATCTCGGCCGGGCACGCGACGCCCGGCCAAGATCTTCAGCACCCTCCAGGGCCCTTCTTCGGGATCAGGCCGTCAGCTTCCCGGGCAGCCAGCCCAGCTGCGCGGCCTCCTGGAACGGCCCGCCGCCCTCGTGATCGTTGAAGTCGTACACCTCGATGGCCTTGTCCTGGTGGGCGTACGCGTTGAAGGCGGCGAAGACGGTCGAGGGCGGGCAGGTCATGTCCTCCAGAGCCGTCGAGAACAGCGCCGGTGCACGCCCGCGTGCGGCGAAGTGCACCCCGTCGAAGTAGGACAGAGTGGCCCTCGCCTGTTCGGCCCGGCCCCGGTGCGTCTTGAGGTAGTTGCCCACCTCGCGGTACGGGTTGCGGTCGGTGACCGTCAGCGCACGCGGGAAGTCACACAGGAACGGGACGTCCGGCGCGATCGCCACGAGGTCGGGTATCAGCCCGCCGACGGCGAGCGTGATGCCACCGCCCTGGCTCTCGCCGGTCGCCGCGGTGCGTGCCGCGTCGGTCAGGGGATGCGAGCGCGCCGCCTCCACCGCCCGTACCGCGTCGGTGAACACGCGCCGGTAGTAGAACCCGTGCGGGTCCTCGATGCCCCGGGTCATGAAACCGGGGTACGAGGGAGCGCTGCCCACCGGGTCGGGGGTGTCGCCGACCTGCCAGCCGCTGCCCTGGCCCCGGGTGTCCATCACGAAGTGGGCGAAACCGGCCGACGCCCAGAGCAGATGGGTGTGGGCCAGGCCCCGCCCGCCGCCGTAGCCGATGAACTCCACGACCATCGGCAGCGGTTCGGTGGTGCCCGCCGGGAGGACGAACCAGCCCTTGACCGGGTGCCCGCCGAAGCCCGCGAACGTCACGTCGTACACGTCGACGGTGCTCAGCCCCGTGCCCGTACGCAGCTCGAACCGGGCGTCGAGGTCGTGGGACCTGGCCTCGTCGAGGGTCTTCGACCAGAACGCGTCGAAGTCCTCCGGCTCCACCGAACGGCTGCGGTAGCCGCGCAGCTCGTCGGGGGGCAGATCGAACAGGGACATGCGGAACCGCCTTCTTCGCAGGGGTGAGTGGTCACCTGTGGGGATGGTTGATCACACCGTACGGGTGCGGCCGGCGCGCGGACGAGAGTGCCCTTGCGCCGGCAGGAAGCTGTGTCCGAACTCTTGACGGGCACCGGGCCGGCCCTCGCCGTACTCGTCCATGCGCATTGCTCATACGCGTTGGCTGATCCGAGGAACCATGGTGGAACCATCGACCGCCCCGCCGAGGACGTCGCCTTCCTGGCACACGGCATCCGCCATCCGGCCCGCGGGCCGCCTCGAAACACCTTGCCCGCAGGCCGGAGGCCTGCGACGCTCCCTCTCATGCCTGACAACGACTCAAGCGGTGCGCACCAGGTCGCGGCGCTCTTCTCGCACGGCCGTCTGACGGCGATCCCCCGCAAGACGGCACGCCGCGAGCAGTTGCTGGTCCACCTCACCGAGACGCTCTTCGAGCGGGACCGGACCTACACCGAACGTGAGGTCAACGAGGCACTGCTCACGGTGCACGAGGACTGCTCGGCGCTGCGCCGCTACCTGGTCGTCGCCGGTCTGCTGGTCCGCCCCAAGGACGGCAGCAGCTACCGGCGCGGGCGGTAGGGCGAGTCCTGACCGGCGCGTGGCGTGCGACGCACAGCGCGCGCCCTACGCGTCCGCCACCGAGTCGAACTGCACCTCGTCCCGGCCCACTCCCTGCGCATCGGCGTCCACCGAGCGGCGCAGCGCCTCGTGGAGTTTGGCCGGGGTCAGCACGCCGAGGAACCGTGACCCGTCCAGCACCGCGACCCACCCGGCGTCGTGCTGGAGCATCTCGCCGAACGCCTGCTTCAGCGGCGCACCGACCGGCACCCAGGCGTCCATCCGGCGGGCCAGCTCGCCGACCGTGCCGTGTTCCCCGGCGATCCGCAGCGCGTCCGCCGACACCCAGCCGTGCAGGTCGCCCTCGCCGTTCAGCACCACCGCCCAGCGGGCACCCGCACTGCTCAGCCGTGCCGCCGCCGATCTCACCGGCTCGTTCAGCCGGGCGACCGGCGGCTCCTCCAGATCGTCCGGCTCGATCGTGGTGACCGAAAGCCGCTTCAGACCCCGGTCGGCGCCCACGAACTGTGCCACATACGAGGTCGCGGGAGACCCGAGCACCGCCCCCGGGCTGTCGAACTGCTCGATGCGCCCCGCCCCGTAGACCGCGATCCGGTCACCCATCCGGACCGCCTCCTCGATGTCATGGGTGACCATCAGGACCGTCTTCCTGACCGTCGCCTGAAGACTCAGGAATTCGTCCTGCAGCCGCTCCCGCACCACCGGGTCGACCGCGCCGAACGGCTCGTCCATCAGCAGCACCGGCGGGTCGGCGGCCAACGCCCTCGCCACGCCCACTCGTTGACGCTGCCCCCCGGAGAGCTGGGCGGGGTAGCGGGAGCCGTACGTCTTCGGGTCGAGGCCCACCAGATCCAGCAGCTCGGCCGCCCGCTCGCGGGCCCTCGCCCGCTTCCAGCCGACCAGGGAGGGGACCGTCGCGGTGTTGTCGAGGATCGTACGGTGCGGGAAGAGACCGACCTGCTGGATGACATAGCCGATCCGGCGGCGCAGTGTCACCGGATCGACGCCGGAGATGTCCTCGCCGTCGACCAGGATCCGGCCCGACGACGGCTCGATCAGCCGGTTCACCATCATCATCGTGGTGGTCTTGCCGCAGCCGGACGGTCCGACCAGCGTGACGAGTTCCCCCTCGGCGACCTCGAAGGAAAGACCGTCGACCGCTCTCGTACCGTCCGGATAGACCTTGCTGACCTGCTCGAACCGGATCATGCCTGCACGGTAGGAGGCCCCCGGGCGTACCGCACACGGGCCGCGACTGTCCGTGTCACGGCCATGTGCTGAACTGTCCGTGGAACATCTGATTCAGGAGCACCTTGTGAGCAGCTACCGGCACCCCGGCATCGTCTTCACCGACCGCTATTTCACGGTCCCGCTCGACCACACCGATCCGGGCGGTGAGCGGATCGAGGTCTTCGGCAGGGAGGCCGTGGCGAGCGGCAAGGGCGGCGAAGAGCTGCCCTGGCTGGTCTATCTGGAGGGTGGCCCCGGCTTCGGCGCCAGGCGCTTCATCGGTACGGAGGCATGGCTGGGACGGGCGGTGGAGGAGTTCCGGGTTCTGCTCCTCGACCAGCGCGGCACCGGCCTGTCCACCCCGGCCAACCGGCAGACCCTGCCGCTGCGCGGCGGTCCGCGCGAGCAGGCCGACTACCTCACCCACTTCCGGGCCGACAACATCGTGCACGACTGCGAGCTCATCCGCACGAAGCTGACCGGTGGCGAACCATGGACGGTCCTCGGTCAGTCCTTCGGCGGCTTCTGCGCCGTCCGCTATCTGTCGGCCGCCCCCGAAGGGCTCAGGACCGTCCTGATCACCGGCGGGCTGCCCTCGCTCGACGCACACGCCGACGACGTCTACCGGGCCGCCTACCCGCGGATCGAGCGCAAGGTCGCCGCCCACTACGCCCGCTACCCGCAGGACGTCGAGCGTGCCCGGGAGATCACCGCTCACCTCGCGGAGCACCGCCCGGAAAGCGCGGGCCACCGGCTGACGCCCGAGGGGTTCCAGTCCCTCGGCATCATGCTGGGCGGCGGCAACGGCAGCCACCAGCTGCACTACCTGCTGGAGAACGCCTTCGTCCGTACGCCACTGGGCACCGAGCTCTCGGATACGTTCCAGGAGGCGATGCGCACGGCGAGTTCGTTCGCCGGGCATCCGCTGTACGCGCTGATGCACGAGGCGATCTACGGCCAGGGCGAGCGGCCCACCGGCTGGGCCGCCGAGCGGGTCCGTGCCGAGTTCCCCCAGTTCGACGCGGCCGCGGCGCTCAAGGGCGACGGCCCGGTGCTTTTCACCGGTGAGAGCATCCACCCCTGGCACTTCGAGGTCGACCCGGCGCTGCGCCCGCTGCGCGAGACCGCCGAACTGCTGGCCTCCCGTACCGACTGGGCGCCGCTCTACGACACCGAGCGGCTGGCCGCCAACGAGGTGCCGGTCGCCGCAGGCGTCTACCACGACGACATGTACGTCGACACCGGGCACGCGCTGCGCACGGCGGCGGCGATCCGCGGGCTGCGTACCTGGGTGACCAACGAGTACGAGCACGACGGGCTGCGCGCGGGCGGACCGCGCGTACTGGACCGGCTGCTCGCCCTGGTCCGGGACGAGGTCTGATCCGTTCCCGCGAACGGCAGGAGCCGGTCACGCGGGTGCGTGACCGGCTCCTGCCGTCGCTCGGTGTGTCAGCTCTGGAGGGCGTCCAGCGTCGCGTCCAGGTTCGCGGCCGAGCGCGGGGCCCGGTTGTACGGAAGCTTCGACAGGGCCGCCGCCATCCCGCACGTGTTGGTCACGGCGGAGAAGACGAGCCCGGAGCCGATGCCCGCGGAGATCCACCGGGCGGCCGGGAAGCGCACCCCGGCCAGCAGGCCGGCCACCACCAGCGAACCCGCGGCGAGCCGGACCTGACGCTCCATCGGCCAGGTCGGCCGGGCCCCGGCCGGACGGTCGAGATCGCGGCCCTCGCCCTCCCAGGCCGAGGTGCCGCCGGACAGTGTCACGGTGTCGATGTCGGCCGCGGCGAGAATGTCGCAGGCCCGGGTGGAGCGGACGCCGGAGGCGCACACCACGAGGAGCGAGCCGCGGGCAGCGGCGGACTTCAGGGCGGGCACGGCCTCGGGGAGGCGGTCCAGCGGGATGTTCAGGGCACCGGGCACGTGCCCGGAGGCGTACTCGCCGGGGGCCCGCACATCGATGACGGTGAACTCCGCGAGACGGGCTGCGGCCTGGGCGGGGGAGAGGGAGACGGGGCTGGTCACGAGCAGTTGATTCCTTTCGTTCACCGGGGCCGAGGAGGAACTCGGTCGCTCCCGCCCCATGCGGTTAGAATACCCCTTGGGGTATCAGGAGGAGGATGTTGTGGAACTCGACATGGCGGCCGAAGAACTGAAGTCGGTTCTCAATCGTCTTCGCCGCGCGCAGGGCCAGCTCGCCGGGATCATCAGGATGATCGAGGAGGGCCGGGACTGCGAGGACGTCATCACGCAGATGGCGGCCGTTTCCCGGGCGCTCGACCGGGCCGGTTTCGCGATCATCGCGACCGGCCTGCAGCACTGCATGGCCGACGGCGGCAGTGAGCCCGCGGACCGGGACCGGATGCGGGCACGGCTGGAGAAGCTCTTTCTCTCGCTGGCCTGACCGAGGACCAGGGGGCGATGCCGTGAACGGGGCGCTCTCGCTGGCCTGACCGAGGACCAGGGGGCGATGCCGTGAACGGGGCGATCACCGCCCAGTCCGGCGCGGCGGGCGTGGCGAGGCGGGTGACCAGGGCGGCCGTGGAGTTCACGGGTCCTCGCCCCGCGCTCGAGCGGCTGCGAGGCCCGCGAAGCCGGACCTGCGGAACGAACGGAGCGAGGCTGCGTCGCCCGCCTGATCGACGCCGATACCCCGAGGAGTGTTCTGGATCTTGTGAGACCTACGCGCCGCCGCCGCAGGGGGGTGCGCGGAAGGCGAGCGGGCGCCGATCGCCGGCGGCTAATCTGCCGGCATGACGGAGCAGCTGACGCCCATGCCCGCGGACTGGCGGCGTGCCCTCGCCGTGGTCGCGCACCCCGACGACCTGGAGTACGGCTGCGCGGCGGCGATCGCGGACTGGACCGATGGCGGGCGCGAGGTCTCCTACCTCCTCGCCACCCGCGGCGAAGCCGGCATCGACTCGCTCTCCCCGGAGGAGTGCGCACCACTGCGCGAGCGGGAACAGCGGGCGAGCGCGGCGGTCGTCGGCGTCACCACCGTGGAGTTCCTGGATCACCGCGACGGAGTGATCGAGTACGGAATCCCGCTGCGCCGCGACATCGCCGCGGCCATCCGCAGGCACCGCCCCGAACTGGTCATCACGCTCAACCACCGCGACACCTGGGGCGGCGTCGCGTGGAACTCCCCGGATCACCGGGCGGTCGGCCGTGCCACCCTGGACGCCGCGGCCGACGCGGGAAACCGCTGGATCTTCCCGGAGCTGACCAGGGCGGGGCTTTTGCCGTGGAACGGGGTGCGATGGGTCGCGGTAGCGGGGTCGGCCACCCCCACCCACGCCGTCGACGCGGCGCCTGGACTGGAGCGGTCTGTGGAATCGCTGCTGGCGCACCGTACGTACATCGAAGGGCTGACGGAGCAGAACCCCGAGGCGTACTGCCGTTCCTTCCTGACCGGACACGCGCAGTCCGCGGCCGAGCGGTTCGGTGGCCGCCCCGCCGTCACGTTCGAGCTCTTCGCCCGCTGAAAGCGGGCCCGGGCAGGGCAAAACTCCAGGTCCAGGTGTTGATGTTGTCCAGACCATTGACATGCAAGCGACACGATGTTGAATTCAGTGTTGTCGTGTTGTGCGACTCCGGTGACTTGAGTGATCAATGGAGGACCTGTGACGCCTCGCCCATCCCGTTTCACCGCGCTCGGCACGGCGGCGACCCTGCTGGCCGGCGGTCTGCTGGCCGCGGTGCCGCCCGCCCAGGCAGCCGACGGCCCCGGGACCGCCGTACCGGCGAAGTCCGCGGCGGGGCAGCGGACCCCCGCCATCACGCCGACCCCGCAGTCGGTGCGGAACCGACCCGACCGGGTCACCATCAGCCCCACCGTCACCGTGGTGGCGGGCGCAACCGCCGACGAGCCGTCCCTCAAGGTGGTGGAGACCGCGCTGCGCCGGGCCGGTGCACAGCGCGTCGTACGCAGCGACAGACCCGGCAGGAGCGGGCTCACCGTCCAGGTCGGTGACTCCGCCGCGCTCGCCGCCCAGCACCTCGACGGCCCGTCCGAACTGCCCGCCGACGGCTATGTGCTCGGCATCGGCGCCGACCGCATCGTCCTCGCCGGCAAGGACACCACCGGCACGTACTACGCCGCGCAGACCCTGCGTCAGGTTCTGCCGCAGGTGAAGCATCCGGGTGCCGAGGTCGCCGGACTCGCCGTACGCGACTGGCCCGGCACCGCACTGCGCGGCGTCATCGAGGGCTTCTACGGCACCCCGTGGTCGCACGAGGCCCGGCTCGACCAGCTCGACTACTACGGCGAGCACAAGATGAACATCTACGTGTACTCGCCGAAGGACGACGCGTATCTCCGGGCGAAGTGGCGCGACGCCTACCCCGCCGACCAACTGGCCCGGATCAAGGAGCTCACCGACCGGGCCGTCGAACGGCACGTGGAGTTCACGTACGCGCTCTCGCCCGGCCTCTCCGTCTGCTACAGCTCGGACGCCGACGCCAAAGCCCTGGTCGACAAGTTCCAGACGATCTGGGACATCGGCGTACGGACTTTCGCCATTCCGCTCGACGACATCAGCTACACCGACTGGAACTGCGCCGAGGACAAGGCGAAGTGGGGGACCGGCGGGGGCGCGGCGGGCGCGGCGCAGGCCTATCTGCTCAACCGGGTCAACAAGGAGTTCATCGCCACCCACCCGGGCGCCCAGCCGCTCCAGATGGTCCCCACCGAGTACTACAACGTCTCCGCGTCGCCGTACAAGAAGGCGCTGGCCGAGCAGCTCGACCCCGGTGTCCTGGTCGAATGGACCGGCGTCGGCGTCGTCGCACCGACCATGACCGTCGCGCAGGCCGAGGCCGCCCGCACGGTCTTCAACCACCCGATCCTTACGTGGGACAACTACCCGGTCAACGACTACGCGACCAACCGGCTGCTGCTCGGTCCGTTCAACGGGCGCGAGAAGGGCCTGCCCGGCAAGCTGGCCGGGATCACCGCCAACCCGATGATCCAGCCGTACGCCTCGAAGATCGCGCTCCATACCGTTTCCGACTACGCCTGGAACGACGCCGCGTACGACGCGCGCACCTCATGGGGCGAGGGGCTGAAGGAGTACGCGGGCGGCGACCCCCGTACCGAGAAGGCGCTGCGGGCCTTCGCCGACGTCAACTACAGCTCCGCCCTCAACAAGGACCAGGCCCCCGAGCTGGCGGCCGAGTTCGCCCGCTACTGGGAGTCCGGCGACGCCGCGCGGCTCACTTCGGTGCTCGGCGCGCTCGGTTCCGCACCCGGCCGGTTGCGCGGCAGCCTCCCGGACCGCGGCTTCATCGCCGACTCCGGCCCCTGGCTGGACGCCACCGGGTCCTGGGCCACGGCCGCCCGTACCGCCCTGCGCATGGTCGAGGCGGCCCGCGCCGGAAAGGGTGCGCAGGCCTGGGAGCTGCGGCAGCAGCTGCCCGCACAGGTCGCCGCGGCGAAGTCGTTCACCTACACCGGGCTGGACGGCCGCAAGGTGCCGGTCCTCGTCGGTGACGGCGTGCTGGACCGGTTCATCGACGCCGCGAGCGCCGAACACGACCGGATTCTCGGCGTGAGCGGTCGGCCCTCGGCAACGACGAGCCTGGGCACGTACCAGAGCAACACGGTCGCCCGGATGCTGGACGGCGACGACTCCACCTACTTCTGGAGCGACCGCGCGCCCGCCGCGGGCGACCAGGTCACCCTGGACCTGGGCCGAGTGCGGGACATCGGCGACATCACCCTCGCCATGGCCAAGCCCGGCAGCACCGACGACTTCCTCCACCAGGGCGTGCTCGAATACTCGGCCGACGGGCAGAACTGGCAGCAGCTCACCGCCTTCTCCGGAAAGCCGGACGTCACCGCGACCGCGCCCGCCGGAACGAAGGCCCGCTATGTACGGGCGCGGGCGACCGCCGGCCAGGACAACTGGCTCGTCGTACGGGAGTTCAGCGTCCCGGCCGAGGACGGCGCGGTCACCGGGGGCCCGCCCGCCGCGACCGGATCCTCGCTGCGGGCGGCGTCCGACGGGGACCCGGGAACGGTCTACCGGGCGGCCCGCGCTCCGGAGGCCGGGGAGGCGCTGGAGATGGGGCTCGCCGCCGCGCGCCCCGTGCGGTCCGTCACCGTCCTGCAGCCGGCCGGGTCCGCCGGGCGCGCCGACATCCAGCTGCGCGGCACCGACGGAGCGTGGCAGACCGTCGGCGCGCTCGTCGGCCCGTACGCCGAGGTGCCTGCCGCGGGCCGCACCGCCGACGCGGTCCGCCTGGTCTGGCGCGCGGGGTCGGCGGCGCCGCAGATCGCCGAAGTGGTGGTGGCCGGCCAGGACTGACGCCCGGCCGTCGGGTCACGGCCGGGGCCGCACCGGCCCCCGTCGAACACGCCCGGTCCGGCCCGAAGCGCTTCGGGCCGGACCGGGCGCAGCCATGCCCACCTCCGGCCGGAACCGGCAGCGGCAGGTTGTTTCCAGAGAGGCAAGCAACCGCTTAGTATGCGCCGGAGCAGTGGTAATGCCGACAGTGTTGTGGAGGCCCCTCATGCAGGCATGGCGAGTACACCGGAACGGCGAGCCGAACGAGGTGATGCGGCTCGAAGGGACCGACCGGCCCACAAGCGGCGCCGGGCAGGTGCTTATCGAGGTGCTCGCGGCGGACGTCAACTTCCCCGACGCGCTGCTCTGTCGCGGCCAGTACCAGGTGCGGCCGCCGCTGCCGTTCACGCCCGGGGTGGAGATCTGCGGCCGGACGCCGGACGGCCGGCGGGTGCTCGCCACGCCCGCCCTGCCGAACGGCGGATTCGCCGAGTACGTCGTCGCGGACGAGGCGTCCCTGCTGCCCGCCCCGGAAGCCCTGGACGACGCCGAGGCCGCCGCTCTGCACATCGGCTACCAGACCGGCTGGTTCGGCCTGCACCGCAGGGCACATCTCCAGGCGGGCGAAACGCTCCTGGTCCATGCGGCGGCCGGTGGGGTCGGCAGCGCGGCCGTGCAGCTCGGCAAGGCCGCCGGAGCGACCGTCATCGGCGTCGTAGGAGGTCCCGAGAAGGCGAAGATCGCCGGCGGGCTCGGCTGCGACCTGGTCATCGACCGCAGGAGCGAGGACATCGTCGCCGCCGTGAAGGAAGCCACCGGCGGGCGCGGCGCAGATGTGGTGTACGACCCGGTCGGCGGCGACGCGTACGCCAAGTCCGTGAAGTGCGTCGCCTTCGAGGGCCGGGTGATCGTCGTCGGCTTCGCGAGCGGAGTCATCCCCACCCCGGCGCTGAACCACGCCCTCGTCAAGAATTATTCGATCGTCGGACTCCACTGGGGTCTGTACAACACCCACGATCCGGCCGCCGTCCGCGCCTGCCACGACGAACTCACCCGTCTCGCGGCCGAGGGAGTCATCAAGCCGCTGATCAGCGAGCGCGTCGGGATGGACGGGGCCGCGGCCGCCGTCCAGCGGGTCGCCGACGGCACCAGCACCGGCCGGATCGTCGTCCTCCCGTCAGGAGCCGCCCGATGACGCCCCCCGACGCGGCCGAACTGCGCCGCCGCACGCAGGAGCTGCTCGCCGCACATCCCCCGGGCACCATCGACCGCACCGCGTTCCTCCAGGCCCGCTTCGACGCCGGACTCGCCTGGGTGCACTACCCGGCCGGCCTCGGCGGCCTCGACGCACCGCGCTCCCTGCAGTCCGTCGTCGACGCCGAACTCGCCGCCGCGGGCGCGCCCGACAACGACCCGCGCCGGATCGGCATCGGCCTCGGCATGGCCGCGCCCACCATCCTCGGCTACGGCACCGACGAGCAGAAGCGGCGCTTTCTGCGGCCGCTGTGGGTCGGCGAGGAGGTCTGGTGCCAGCTCTTCAGCGAACCGGGCGCCGGCTCCGACCTCGCCGCGCTCGCCACCCGCGCCGTCCGTGACGGCGAGGACTGGGTGGTCGACGGACAGAAGGTCTGGACGTCCAGCGCCCAGCTGGCCCGCTGGGCGATCCTCATCGCCCGCACCGACCCTGACCAGCCCAAGCACCGCGGCATCAGCTACTTCATCTGCGACATGACGGACCCCGGCGTCGAGGTGCGGCCGCTGCGCCAGATCACCGGCGAGGCCGAGTTCAACGAGGTCTTCCTGACCGGCGTACGCATCCCGGACAGCATGCGCCTCGGCCCGGTCGGCGAGGGCTGGAAGGTCGCCCGGACCACTCTGATGAACGAGCGGGTCTCCATCGGCGGGGCACGCATCCCCCGCGAGGGCGGCATGATCGGCCCGGTCGCCCGCACCTGGCGCGCACGCCCCGACCTGCGCACCCACGACCTGCACCAGCGCCTGCTGAGCCTCTGGGTCGAGGCCGAGGTCGCCAGGCTCACCGGCACCCGGCTGCGCCAGCAGCTCGTCGCCGGACAGCCCGGCCCCGAGGGCTCCGGCATGAAGCTCGCCTTCGCCCGCCTCAACCAGGAGATCAGCGGACTGGAAGTCGAACTCCTCGGCGAGGAAGGCCTGTTGTACAGCGACTGGACGATGCGCCGCCCGGAACGCGTCGACTTCACCGGACGTGACGCCGGATACCGCTATCTCCGCTCCAAGGGCAACTCCATCGAGGGCGGCACCAGCGAGGTACTGCTCAACATCGTTGCCGAGCGCGTCCTCGGCCTGCCCGCCGAGCCGCGCAACGACAAGGACGTCCCCTGGAAGGACCTGGCCCGATGACCGCGCCGACCGAAGAGACCCAGGTACCCGATCTGCTGTACTCGGAGGCCGAGGACGATCTGCGGGCAGCGGTGCGTTCGCTGCTCGCCGACCGGTGCGACGCGCCGGCGGTGCTCGCCCGCATCGAGTCCGGCACGCCCTACGACCAGCGACTCTGGAAGGCCCTCGCCACCGACATCGGCACGGCCGGACTGCTGGTGCCCGAGGAACTGGGCGGGCAGGGCGCCGGCCACCGCGAGGCCGCAGTGGTGCTGGAGGAGCTGGGGCGCGGCGTCGCCCCCGCGCCGTATCTGACGAGCGCGGTCGTCGCCACCGAGATCCTTCTCGCGCTGGGGGCACTGGACGGACCGGTCACCGAACTGCTCCGCGACCTCGCCGCCGGACGCAAGGTCGCGGTCCTCGCCGTACCGTTCTCCGCCCCGTCGCCCGGCGCCGCGCAGCCGGCCGGTGTCGTGGCCGACGCGCTGGAGGGGACCGTGACCGGCGTCGCCGACGCGCCCGCGGCCGATGTGCTGCTGGTCCCCACGACCGACGGTCTGTACGCGGTGGAGACCGGCGCCGAAGGCGTCACCGTCGAGCCCCTCGTCCCGCTCGACCTGACCCGCCCGCTCGCCACCGTCACCCTCGCCAAGGCCCCCGGAACCCGCCTGGCCGACGGCGCGTCCGCGGTCTTCGCCGTGCGCCGGGGCCTGCTGGCGGGCGCCGGACTGCTCGCCTCCGAGCAGCTCGGACTCGCCGAGTGGTGCCTGACCGAGACGGTCCGCCACACCCGCGAACGACACCAGTTCAACCGGCCCGTCGGCTCGTTCCAGGCCCTCAAGCACCGTATGGCGCAGCTCTGGCTGGAGGTCGTGTCGGCCCGTGCCGCCGCGCGGAACGCCGCGGACGCCCTCGCGACCGGCAGCCGTGACACGCCCTTGGCGGTGGCTGTCGCGCAGGCGTACTGCTCGAAGGTCGCGGTGCACGCGGCGGAGGAGTGCATTCAGCTGCACGGCGGCATCGGCATGACCTGGGAGCACCCGGCGCACCTGTACCTCAAGCGCGCCAAGGCCGACTCGATCGCGTACGGCACGGCCGGACACCATCGCGAGGCCATCGCCGAGCTGGTCGATCTGCCCGCGCCATAAGGAACACCCCGCGGTGCGGCGGTAGTTGGGAGCGGAGGTGCGGGTCGGCGCACCTCCGCTCCCTCGTTCCGGCGTCCAGTGGGGTATCGGGCATCCCTTTACCTGTTGTTTAATTGCGACTGGTTCGCAATAACAGTCGATCTTCAATAAGGGATGTGCAGAGTATGACGGGCCGATCGATACGGGGAGCGGTCGCCGCGACACTGGCGACCGTGCTGTCGTTGACCACGGCAGCCTGCTCACAACCGGGTGACTCGGACGACGACAAGTCCGGTTCGGGTGCGGGGGAGTCGGCGGTGGTCGGAATCGCCTACGAGCCCGACAGCCTCAGCCCGCTGCTGGGCTACGGCAAGGACGGCAACTCCAAGATCTTCGACGGGCTGCTCGCCCTCGACGCGCACATGAAGCTGCGGCCCGCCCTCGCCGCCGCCCTGCCCGAGGTGAGCGACGACGGACTGACGTACACGTACAAACTCCGCCAAGGCGTGAAGTTCAGCGACGGGAAGCCGTTCGGCGCCAAGGACGTCGTCTTCACCTACCGCACGATCCTGGACGAGAAGACCAACAACGCGTCCCGGACCGAACTCGACGCGGTGAAGAGCGTCGAGGCGACCGGCGACGACAGCGTGGTCTTCACACTCAAGTACCCCTACGCGCCCTTCGCCCAGCGCACCGTCCTGCCCATCGCCCCCGAACACGTCGCGGGCAGGCAGGACGTCAACACCGGCGCCTTCACCACCCACCCCATCGGCACCGGACCGTACGTCCTCACCAAGTGGTCCAAGGGCGAGAAGCTGAGCTTCAGGGCCAACCCCGACCACTGGGGCGGCGCACCGAAGGTGAAGAAGTTCACCATGGCGATCATCAAGGACGACGACGTACGTGCCACCCGGCTGCGCTCCGGTGAGCTCGACGGCGCGATCCTGCCGCCCAACCTGGCCAAGGGCTTCGCCGGTGGCAGCGGCATGCGGACATACGCCGCCACGACGTACGACTACCGCACCGTGACCCTGCCCAGCCACAACAAGGTCGCGGGCGACACCGCGATCCGGCGCGCACTCGATGCCGCCGTCGACCGCAAGGCCATGGTCGACTCCCTCCTCAACGGCGAGGGCAGGCCCGCCTACGGCCCCGTCCCCACCGACAGCGAGTGGTTCGCCACGGGCACCGAACGCACCCACGACCTGGCCGCCGCGAAGAAGATCCTCGACGACGCCGGGTGGCAGCCCGGCAAGGACGGCATCCGCACCAAGGACGGCGTACGCGCCGCGTTCCCGCTCTGGTACCTCACCGGCGACAAGCTCCGCCAGGACCACGCACTCGCCTACGCCTCCGACGCCAAGAAGGCCGGCATCGACATCACCACCGAGGCCGGGACCTGGGAGGTCATCGAGCCCCGGATGAAGCAGGACGCCGTCCTCGCGGGCGGCGGATCGCCCGCCGACCCCGACTTCGACCAGTACACCCTGCTGAAGTCCTCGCTCGCGGGCGACGGCTTCAACAACATGGCCTGGTACGACAACAAGGCCGTCGACCAGGCCCTCGAAGCGGGCCGCAGGAGTGGCGACACGGCCGCACGCAAGGCCGCCTACGACACCGTCCAGCGCGAACTGGTGAAGAACCCCGGCTACACCTTCCTCACCCACATCGACCACCTCTACGTCGTGAAGGACCGTTTCGGTGCCCTCACCACCCAGGTCGAACCGCACGACCACGGCCTGGCATCCGGTCCGTGGTGGAACGTCGAGGACTGGACGCCGAAGAAGTGAACCACCGCCTCCCCTGGGGGCCGATGGGCAGGATGGCGGGACGGCGGGTGCTGCTCGCCGTCCCCGTCCTGGCCGCCGTGACGTTCGGTGTCTTCGCCGTCGCCGCCGCCTCCCCCTTCGACCCCGTCAAGGCGTACGCGGGCACCGCCGGTCTCACCGCCTCGCAGGAGAACCTCGATCAGCTGCGGGCCAACCTCGGTGTCGACCAGCCCCTCGTGACCCGCTGGTGGGACTGGCTGACCTCCGCGCTCAGCGGTGACCTCGGCGATTCCAGCGTGATGCGCCAGCCCGTCGCCGATGTCATCGGCGAGCGCCTGGGCTGGTCCGTGCTGCTCGCCGCGACCGCCTTCCTGCTCGCCGTCGTCCTGGGTACGGGCCTCGGAGTACTGGCCGCGCGCCGGCCCGGCGGCCTCCTCGACCGGTGCGTCAGCTCCGCCGCGTACACGCTCGAAGCCGCCCCGGCCTTCTGGCTCGGACTGCTCGCCATCTGGTTCTTCGCCCTGAAACTCGATGTGCTCCCGGCCGGCGGCCTCACCGACGCGGCCAGCGATACCGTCACCTTCGGCCAGGTCGCCACCCATCTGGTGCTCCCTGCGGCCGTGCTCGGGTTCTCCCAACTCCCGTGGTTCTTCCTCTACGTACGCCAGGGTGTCGCCGACGCGCTCGACGAGGATCCGGTGCGCGGCGCCCGCGCCCGCGGACTGCGCGAACGCACCGTGCTGCTCGGCCACGCACTGCGCTCCGGCATGCTGCCGATGCTCACCCTCATCGGCTCCCGCGTCCCCGAACTCATCACCGGCGCCCTGCTCGTCGAGACGGTCTTCAGCTGGCCCGGCATCGCCGCCGCCACCGTCCAGGCCGCCACCTCCGTCGACTTCCCGCTGCTCGCGGCGCTCACCGTGCTCGCCACCGTGGCGGTCGTCCTCGGCAACCTCCTCTCCGATCTGCTCTACGCGATCGCCGACCCGAGAGTGGGCTTCGATGGCTGAACTCGTTTTCGGATCCGCCCGCCGCACCAACCGCCGCCTCCGGGTGGCCGGCTCAGCCGGGATCGTCGTCGCGGTGCTGCTCGCGGTCCTGCTCGTACCGCCGCTGGTCCAGCTCGACCAGCAGGCCGTCGACCTCGCGGCCAGACTCCGGCCACCTTCCTGGGAGCACCCGTTCGGCACCGACGACGTCGGCCGCGATCTGCTGCTGCGCTGCGTCTACGGGCTCCGCGTCTCGCTGCTCGTCGGCATCGTCGCCGGGCTCACCGCCACCGTCATCGGGACCGCCGTCGGTGCGCTCGCTGCCGCGTTCGGGGGCTGGACCGACCGGATCGTCATGCGGCTCGTGGACACCTTCTCGTCCGTACCGCACCTGCTGCTCGGCATCTTCATCGTCGCCATGTTCCGGCCCGGCGTCGGCCCGGTGATCGTGTCCGTCGCCCTCACTCACTGGCTCTCGACGGCCCGGATCGTCCGCTCCGAAGTGCTGTCGCTGCGCTCGCGACCGTTCATCGACGCGGCGATCTCCGGCGGGGCCTCACGCGGCCGGGTCATCGTCCGGCATCTGCTGCCCGCGGTGCTTCCACAGGCGGGCCTCGCCGCGGTGCTCATGGTGCCGCACGCCATGTGGCACGAGTCCGCGCTCTCCTTCCTGGGGCTCGGACTCCCCACCCACCAGGCGAGCCTCGGCAACCTCGTGCAGACGGCGCGCGGTTCGCTGCTCGCCGGGGACTGGTGGCCGACGCTCTTCCCCGGCCTGTTCCTGATCATTCCGACCCTCGCCCTCGCGGGCCTCGCCGGTGCCTGGCGGGAACGGATCAACCCGCGCCGCCGATCGGAGCTGATGCTGTGAACACCGTCCCGGACCCGCAGAACCCGGACCCGCAGACGCAGGACCCACGGCCCCCGGTCCTTTCCGTCCGCGGGCTCTCCGTCCGCTTCAGGATGCGCGGCGGGCGGCACATCGCGGCCGTCAGCGACGCGCGCTTCGACCTCGCGGCGGGGGAGTGCCTCGCCCTGGTCGGCGAGAGCGGCTGCGGCAAGTCCGTACTCGCCTCCGCGCTGCTGGGCCTTCTCCCCGGCAACGCGCGGACCGCGGGCTCGGCGCTGCTCCACGACGGCACCGATCTCCTCACCGCCGATGAACGGACCCTCGCCCGCACGGTACGGGGCCGCCGCATCGGACTCGTACCGCAGAGCCCCGCGGCCCACCTCACCCCGGTCCGCACGGTGCGCGCCCAGCTGGAGGAGACCCTCCGCGAACTGACCGGCGTCCGAAGGCCCGCACTGCGCGCCGCCGCCGAACAGGCCGCCGCGCGCGCCGCGTTTCCGGCCGGCCACCTGGACCGGTACCCGCACGAACTCTCCGGTGGCCTCGCCCAGCGTGCCGCCACCGCGCTGGCCCTGATCGGCGACGCACCCCTGCTCCTGGCCGACGAACCGACCACCGGACTCGACCGCGACCTGGTCGAGCGGACCGTCGACGAACTGCGCCGCCACACCGACGGCGGCAGGGCGCTGCTGATCATCACTCACGACCTGGCGGCGGCCGAGCGGATCGCCGACCGGGTCGCCGTGATGTACGCGGGCCGCATCGTCGAACTCGCCGACGCCGACCGGTTCTTCGGGGGGCCGGGACCGCGCCACCCGTACGCCCGCGGTCTCCTCGACGCCCTCCCGGAGCGCGCCTTCGCCCCCATCCCGGGAATGCCACCGGAACTCGGCGCGCTCCCCGACGGCTGCGCGTTCGCGGCCCGCTGCAGGCGCGCCGACGACCGGTGCTCCGTCCCACCCCCGTTCGACGGCCGTCTCGCCTGCCACCACGGCGTGCGGACAGCCGCGGAGGAGTCCGCCCATGCTTGAACTCACCCGTATCACCGCCGGATACGACCCCCGCGACCCCGTGGTCCGCGATGCCTCGCTGACGGTCGAACCCGGCGAATCCGTCGGACTGCTGGGTCCGAGCGGTTGCGGTAAATCGACCCTGGCCAGGGTCGCCGCGCTGCTGCACCGCCCGGACGCGGGCACGGTCACACTGGACGGGCGACCGGTACGGGGCTGGCGGCACCGCGCTCCGAGGGCGCAGCGCACCGCTGTCGGCGTCGTCTTCCAACAGCCCCGGCTCTCGGCAGACCCCCGGCTCAGCCTCCGCGAGCTCATCGCCCAGCCCCTGCGCGCGACCGGCCGGCGCTCGGCGGTGACGGACCGGGTGGCCGATCTGGCACCGGCCGTCGGCCTCACCGCCGAATTGCTGAACCGGCGTCCGCACGAGGTGAGCGACGGCCAGTTGCAGCGCGCCTGCCTCGCCAGGGCGCTGGTCCTGCGGCCGCGCTGGCTGATCTGCGACGAGATGACGGCGATGCTCGACGCGTCGACGACCGCCGCGCTGGTCGCGGTCGTCGAGTCCTACCGACGCGAGTCCGGGGCCGGTCTGCTGGCCGTCGGCCACGACCGGGTGCTGCTGGAACGCTGGTGCGACCGCACGGTCGGCTGGCAGGAAATCACCGGGCACGGCGCACCGAAGGAGGCCCTGAGCCCGGCCTGATGAGGGCGTGACCTTCGCGCATACGACAAGGACGATGCTGGGGCGGGGCCGCATCCGGCAGACTCCGGTCGAGGGGGAACACAGCGGCGGCCTCCACCACCCCGGACGGTCCCGGCCGGGAGAACGACAGTCGACGAGCGAGCGACGACGCGGTCAACTTCTGTGCGGTGCCTGCCATTTACAGGGATCCCGGTCGCATACTCGGTCGCGTCCGACCATCCGATCCATCCCTCGCCCCCGGGAGAATCCATGGCGTTCCCTACCCGTCGAAGCGTCGTCACCACCGCGCTCGCCACCGTTGCCGCAGGCGCGGTGCTGTCCCCGCGGACAGCCGCCGCGTCCGAGGCCTCCGCCGCGAGCCCGGCCGCAGGCCGGCCCCGCCCGCGCCCGTTGCGCCGGGCCCACGCGCACAACGACTACCTGCACACGCGCCCCCTCCACGATGCGCTCGACCACGGCTTCACCAGCGTCGAGGCGGACATCTTCCTCGTGGACGGAGAACTGCTGGTCGCCCACGAGGCCACCGACCTCGACCCCGGCCGGACCCTTGCCTCGCTCTACCTCGACCCGCTGCTGGCCAGGGTCCGGACCAACCACGGAACGGTCCACCCCGGTTACCGCGAACCCGTCCAGCTGCTGATCGACATCAAGACCGACGGGGCGGCCGCCTACCTCGAACTCGACCGGCAGCTCCGGCGGTACCGGCAGATGCTGACGGCGTACCACCACGGCCGGGTCCGGCCCGGCGCGATCACGCCCGTCATCTCCGGCGACCGCGCCGCTCGCGTCCCGATGGAGGCACAGCGCACCCGGTACGCCTTCTACGACGGCCGGCCCGACGACCTCGGGACTGCGGCCACCGCGTCGTTCATACCGCTCATCAGCAGCAGCTGGCGCGACAACTTCGGCTGGCTGGGCGCGGGTCCCTTCCCCGTGGCCGAGCGGGACAAACTGCGCTCGCTCGTCACCACGGCCCACCGAAGCGGCCAGCGCGTCCGTTTCTGGGCCACTCCCGATGTCCCGGGACCGGAGCGGGACGCCGTATGGACCGAGCTGCTGGCCGCCGGGGTCGACCACCTCAACACCGACGACCTGGCGGGGCTCGAACACTTCCTCCGTACCCATGACAAGGACGCCGGGGCCGGGGCCGGGGCCGCTGCGCTCGGCGGCTGACCGGACACGGGCGAGCGTGACAGCCAGTCAACACCCATATGGCGGACACGCCAGTCCGCCGGATGGCCTCCCCGCTACGCCACACTGGCGGCCGAATGCCGCAATTCCGGCGCGGCGGAGGAGGTTGGCCATGGCCATTTCGATCTCACTGGTGCTGCTTCTGCTGATCCTTGCGGTGATCTTCCTCCGCAACGGGGGGCTGAAAATCTCGCATGCGCTGGTCTGCGCCATGCTCGGGTTCTTCCTCGCGGGTACGAGCATGGCGCCGACCATTCAGAACGGCTTGACGGCCACGGCCGACGTCGTCAGCAGCCTCAAGCCCTGAACTACGGCGGCCCGTTCGGTGACCGGGGCCCCAACGGCACGGTCACCGGACACCGCGTGCGGTGCAGCCGCTGGCCGGTCCCGGGCCTCGGTCGCAGACGGTCGTCGGTGATCCGGAACAGGGTGGATACGGACCGGTACCACGAGCAGAAAGTGATCGTTCCGAACAGTCGGTGGCACGAAGCCGTCATCCGGGGACGGCCGGCAGGTGGGGATGAAACGGTCCTGGGCGACACGGACAGAACGGGTGACGGGCCCCGTCCGGACCTCGCACCGGGCCCCGCACCTCCCCAAGGACCATGGAGAACGCCGCCATGTCTTTTCCGCCCCTCGGACGCGAATCCGGCGCCGCTCACCACGAGTACTGCGCCCCCGGACGCTGTTGCCGCTGCCAGCAACGCCCCTGGACGACCAGGACGGGCAACGAAAAGCTCTGCGGTCCGTGCGCCGCCTGCTGCCGCGAATGCGGCCGGGCCCCGGCACCGTATCTGGACGGGCTCGACGGCGGTCTCTGTCTCGACTGCCGTGGCCTGTGCGGCCGTTGCCGCAAACCGCTGCCGCCCGAGGGCGGCTGTCCGTGCCGGAAGAAGTGGGAGAGGGCGGGGAGCGACCCGGTCGGCTACGTTCTCCAAGCGCTTCCCCAGCCGCTGCTGCGGGCGCTCGGCCGCCGCCTTCCGCCCGCTGTTGTCGAACTGGTCCATCAGGAGCTGTCCCGGCGCAGCGCCTACCAGCTCCTGGACCGGGTCGAACGTCGCTGGAATCTCCGCTGGGCCCACGCACTCCATGAGAAGAACGGGGAAAGCGAGCGTCGTTGGAGCGCTGCCGACATCGCGGAGCAGCTGCTGCGTCCGGGGTCCTGCTCCAACCCCCAGTGCGAGGACGGTTGTCTCGTCGCCACCGACACCGCGTGTCCGCACTGCCGACGGCCCGAGCATCGTTTCCTTTCCTCGGTCGCCGACCGGGTCGCCACGTCGGACCGCGCACGGGCCACGGCCGCCGAGATCCGGCGCGCGATGCTCGACCGGCGTGACCGCACGCGACGCCCCGGCCCGCGGTCCGGTCCCGGCTGACCCCGGCCGGCCGTACGGTGCGGCACCGTTCTGCGATGCGTCGTGTTGCGCTGCCATGAAGTCGTCATGAAACAGCGTGCAGTTGCATGGACACCTCAAGGGGTGCGCTCTGGCGTCGGGCGGTACGGGACACGGAGTGACCGTGACCGGCGCCCCGCGGCTCACCGGGTGGCGCGCACCTGCGGGGAGCGCAGCCATTCGGTGAGCAGGCGGTTGACGTCGGCGGTGCGCTCCTGCCGGATCCAGTGCCCGCACCCCGGCAGGATGTGGGAGGAGACCAGACCGGGAAGGGTCTCGGGGAAGCTCTCGACGGCGTCGGCCATCCAGGTGGTCGCCGCGTCGAGCTCCCGCCGATGAACAGCGCGGGCTGGGTGACCGGCGCACCGTCCCAGGCGGCGAGATCCTCCCAGTCCCGGTCGACATTGCGGTACCTGTTGAGCGCCCCCGCCAGCCCGGTCCGCTCGAACTCCGCCGCATAGAAGTCGAGATCGGACTCACTCAGCCAGGAAGGGCGCACACCGGAGACGAACCGGTCCCGGAGTCGTGCCCCCGGCGGGACGAAGAAGAGGCTGCCCTGACCCTCCGGAGGCATCGTGTCGGCGGACAGCCCGGCGTAGAAACCGGCCGGCCAGCCCCGCACATCGGGTTCGATCTCCCCTCACGAGCCGACGAGCCGGGACCGGATCAGGAACCGCACCCCCTCCGGTGCCTCCAGAGAGAATCCGCTGCCCCGCCCCTCCACCACGTCGACGATCAGCCGGGTGTGCGCCCACACCTCGTACTGGCTCCTCGACATCCAGAACGGGACGCTCTCCGCCACCCCGTCCACATCGAGTGAGGCCAGCAGCACGTCCGAGCCGCCGGTACGGAATTCACCGGCCTGGTAACACATGGGCGCACTGCCGTCGCAGCAGCCGCCCGACTGGTGGAACATCAGCGGACCGTGGGCCGCGCGTAGCCGGCGCACCAGATCGGCGGCTGCGGCGGTGAGCTCCACGGCCGCAGCCCCGGACGGGCTCATCGCCGCGGCCCGGAATCGGAGTTTCCCGCAGCGCGGCGGACCGGCCCCCGGGTCTTCGTACCGAGTCGGTTCAAGGATCGGTCCCTTCGGCCTGGTGCGTGAGAGGGTGTGCCGACGCTGCGGCCGGGCCTGTACCGCACCGTACGCTGCTCAGTTCGCCTTCGCCCACGCGTAACGGTGTTCGGGCCGACCGGTGTCGCCGTACTTGAGACTGAGGCTGATGCGGCCCGCACCCTCCAGATACTTGAGGTATCGCTGGGCGGTGGAGCGGCTCAGCCCGGACCGGGCGGCGACCTCATGGGCGGACAGCGGCTCCCCGGCCGCCGACAGAACGTGGCGGATCACATCGGCCGTGGGCGCCGAGTGGCCCTTGGGCAGGGCCGCCGCAGGGCCGGACTCCGCGGTGCGAAGCGCGGCGAAGATCTGGTCGACCTGCTCCTGCCCCGCCTCGCCCCGACCACCGCCCACGCCTTCGAGGGTGCGACGCAGGGCCGCGTAACTCTCCAGCTTCGACCGCAGACCGGTGAAGCTGAACGGTTTGACCAGGTACTGCAGGGCGCCGTACCGCATCGCGGTCCGGACGGTCGACACATCGCGGGCCGCGGTCACCATGATCACATCGGCCGGGTGACCGAGCTGGCGCAGCCGCCGTACCAGGGTCAGCCCCGTCTCGTCCGGAAGATAGTGGTCGAGAAGGACCAGATCGACACGTTCGCGCTCCAGGAAGGCCAGCGCCTGCGCGGCGGTGTGCGCACGCGAGACGACGCGGAAGCCGGGAACCCTGGCCACATACTCGGCGTTGATCTCGGCGACACGGAAATCGTCGTCCACCACCAGGACATCGATCATCGCAACTCTCCCACTTCGGTCGGCGGCCGGACGCCGAGTGCCTCGGGCAGAACGACGGTGAAGACCGCGCCACCGCCGGCCCTGGCCGTGACGCGAGCCGCGCCACCGTAGCGCTCGGCCAGCCGGCGCACCAGTGCCAGGCCCAGACCGCGGCCGCGGTGCGCGGGGGACTCCTTGGTGGACCAGCCCTCGGTGAAGATGTGCTCGCGCATGCCGGGAGGTATTCCGGGACCGTTGTCGCTGACCCGCAGGACCGCGGTCGTCCCCTCGGCGAGCAGCTCGACCTCGATGAGCGAGGCGACGTCCAGCGCGTTGTCGATGAGGTTGCCGAGGACCGTCACCAGATCGCGCGGGTCCACCACCACGTCCGGGAGCCGGGTGCTCGGCGAGACGCGCAGGGACGCGCCCCGCTCCGCCGCGATGGCCGACTTGCCCACCAACAGCGCCGACAGCAGCGGATCGTTGACGCGTTCCGCGACCTGCTCCGCCGATGCCCGGTGACCATTGGTCACCTCAGCGACGAACTCCACCGCGGCATCGTGCCTGCCGAGTTCCAGCAGCCCGAGCAGGGTGTGCAGCCGGTTGGCGTGCTCGTGGTCCTGGGCGCGCAGCGCGTCCAGCAGGCCGTGCGTGGAGTCCAGTTCACGGCCGAGGAGCTCCAGCTCGGTGCGGTCGCGCAGGGTGACGACGGCTCCGCCGTCACCGGTGGGCATGCGGTTGGCGATCAGCACGCGCCCGTTGCAGACGGTGATCAGGTTGGCTCCCTCGACGCGTCCCGCCAGCACCTCCGTCGTACGGCCGGGCGGCAGCACCTCGCCGAGCGCCCGCCCGACGGCGTCCTGGCCCAGCTCCAGCAGCCGCCGTGCCTCGTCGTTGAGCAGCCGGATCCGGCCCCGGGCATCGAGGGCGAGCACGGCCTCGCGGATGCTGTGCAGCATGGCCTCCCGCTCGTCCAGCAACGCGGAGATGTCGGCGAACGCGAGCCCGTGCGTACTGCGCTGCAGGCGCCGCGAGACGGCCAGGGCGGCCAGTACACCCACGGCGAGCGCCGCTCCGGAGTAGAGCAGCAGACCGGGAATGGCTCCGAGGAGCCGCTCATGGACGCTGTCGTAGGCGATGCCGACCGAGACGGCGCCCACGATGGTCCCGTTCGCGTCGCGCAGGGGGACCTTCGCGCGTGCCGAGCGGCCCAGGGTTCCGTTGTCGATCTGCATGATCTCCCGGCCGGCCAGCGCCGTGCTGGGATCGGTCGATACGTGCCTGCTGATCTGCGCGGTGTCGGTGTGCGACCAGCGCACCCCGCGGGTGTCCATGACCACGATGTAGAGCGCCCCGGTGGCCCGCCGGATCCGTTCCGCCTCGGCCTGCACCGGTCCGGAGGGGCTGGGGTCGGTGCTCGTCAGATTGCGTACCAGACCGGGTTCGGCGGCGGTGGTCTGGGCGATGGACAACGCCTGGTGCATCGCCTGATAGTCGAGCTGGTGGCTGAGGGGCGCGAGGAAGAGTCCGGTGACGAGCATGATCACGCCGGTGGTGATGACGACCTGGGTGAGCAGGACCTGGGCGAAGACACGGCGGGGCCAGTGAATCCGCATGTGCTTCGACCTCTGCCTTCCGCCGAGCAGGAACCTGATGCTCCGTTTCGTCCTTGTGTGAACGCAACGTAAACGTCGCCGACGCCGATGACCAGTCCTCGTGTCGCATTCGTTGTCGCATCGCGAGCAAAACGAGCAGAACCGCGGGTTATGGGCACAAGCAGGAGTTGTGAGCGCAAGGGTGCCCAGGTGCGCGCGCCGCACTTAGCGTCCCGCTCCATGAACAGCGAAACGAGCCCCGCCATCGAGCTGCGGGGGGCGAGCAAAGCGTTCCGGACTCCGTCGGGGACGCTCCACACCGCCGTACGGGATCTGGACCTCACGATCGGGCGCGGCGAATTCGTCGCCGTGGTCGGCCCGACCGGCTGCGGCAAGTCGACCACGCTGACCCTGGTCAGCGGTCTGGAAGAGCCCACCGAGGGGGAGGTGCTGGTCGGCGGCGAGCCGGTGCGCGGCATCGGCGACAAGGTCGGATTCGTCTTCCAGCAGGACGCGGTCTTCCCCTGGCGGACCGTGCTGTCCAACGTGATGGCCGGTCCCCGCTTCCGTGGCGTGCCGAAGCCCGAGGCGAAGGAGCGGGCCAGGGAATGGCTCGCCCGGGTCGGCCTCTCCTCCTTCGAGGACCGTTACCCCCACCAGTTGTCCGGCGGTATGCGCAAGCGGGTCGCCCTCGCGGCCACCTTCGTCAACGACCCCGAGATCCTGCTCATGGACGAACCCTTCTCCGCGCTCGACGTGCAGACCAGGGCCCTGATGTCGGACGAACTGCTGGAACTGTGGGCCGGTACCGGCGCCTCCGTCGTCTTCGTCACCCATGACCTGGAGGAGTCCATCGCGCTGGCCGACAAGGTCGTGGTCATGACCGCGGGACCGGCCACGATCAAGGAGGTCTTCGAGATCGACCTGCCCCGCCCCCGCAAGGTCGAGCAGGTGCGTCTGGAGCCCCGGTTCATCGAGATCTACCGGGAGATCTGGTCCTCGCTCGGTGAAGAGGTCCGTATCACCCGCGAGAGGGGTGCGTTCAATGTCGCCTGAAACCATCACCGCGAGCGCCCCCGTCACCAAGACCGAACGCACCCAGGCCCGGGCGCGGGCCGCCCGGAACCGCAAGTACCTGGTGCTCGGGAGCCGGATCGCGGTGCTCCTCGCGGTCATCGGACTGTGGGAGTGGCTGGCCCGCACCGCGGTCATCGACCCGTTCAACTTCTCCATGCCGTCCAAGATCTGGGACCAGATCCGCACCTGGGTCGTCGACGGCACCGCCCAGGGCTCCTTGTGGGAGCAGATCTGGTACACGCTCTACGAGGCGCTGCTCGGCTGGGTCATCGGTGTCATCGCCGGTGTGCTGCTCGGCATCGCACTGGGCCGCGTCCGGTTCGCCGCCGATGTCCTCGGCCCGTACATCAAGGTGCTCAACGCCCTGCCGCGTATCGTGCTGGCGCCGATCTTCCTCATCTGGTTCGGGCTCGGACCGGCCTCGAAGGTCGCCTCCGCGGTCGTCCTCGTGTTCTTCCCCGTCTTCTTCAACGCCTTCCAGGGAGCCAGGGAGGTCGACCGCAACCTCGTCGCCAACTCCCGCATCCTGGGCGCAAGCAACCGGCAGGTCACCCTTCAGGTGGTCATCCCCTCGGCCACGTCGTGGATCTTCACCAGCCTGCACGTGAGCTTCGGCTTCGCGCTCATCGGCGCCATCGTCGGCGAGTACATCGGCGCCACCAAGGGCCTCGGACTACTGGTCGCCGCCTCCCAGGGCACGTTCAACGCCGCCGGTGTCTACGCCGCGATGGTCATCCTCGCGATCGTCGCGCTGCTGGCCGAGGGCCTGCTGACCTTCCTCGAAAAGCGGCTCTTCCGCTGGAAACCGGCCGACGCCGACACCGCTCGCTGACGCCCGCCGTACACCCGTACACCCGCACACCCTTTTTCTTCACAAGGACGTGAATCAGATGCGCACATCCACCCGGATCTCGGCCGTCGCTGTCGCAGGGGCGCTCGCCCTGACCACCCTGACCGCCTGCGGCGGTGACTCCACCTCGGCCTCCGGTGACAAGAACGACAAGGTCAAGATCATGGTCGGGGGCCTGGACAAGGTCATCTACCTGCCCGCGATGCTCACCGAGCGGCTCGGCTACTTCAAGGAGGAGGAGGTGTCGGTCCAGCTCCTCACCGAGCCCGCGGGCGTCCAGGCCGAGACGGCCCTGGTCTCCGGCGATGTCCAGGGCACGGTGGGCTTCTACGACCACACCCTCGACCTTCAGGTGAAGGGCAAGCAGGTCGAGTCGGTCGTCCAGTTCTCCCATGCTCCCGGCGAGGTCGAGATCGTCTCGAACCAGGCGGCGGGTGACATCAAGTCGGCCAAGGACTTCAAGGGCAAGAAGCTCGGAGTGACGGGTCTCGGCTCCTCGACCGACTTCCTGACGAAGTACCTTGCCGTGAGCAACGACGTGCAGACCAGCGAATTCACGCCCGTGGCCGTCGGAGCGGGGCAGACGTTCATCTCCGCGCTTCAGCAGGGATCCATCCAGGGGGGCATGACCACCGACCCGACCGTCGCCACCATCCTGGACAAGAAGCTCGGCAAGATCCTCATCGACATGCGGACCCCCGAGGGCTCCCAGCAGGCGCTCGGCGGCCCCTACCCGTCCTCCAGCCTCTACATGCAGACCGAGTGGGTCAACAGCCACAAGGAAACCGTCCAGAAGCTGGCCAACGCCTTCGTCAAGACGCTGAAGTGGATGTCCACGCACAGCGCCGACGAGATCGCCGCGAAGATGCCCGCCGACTACGCCCAGGGCGGCGGCAAGGCGCTCTACGCCCAGGCCATCAAGAGCACCCTGCCCATGTTCACCACGGACGGCGTCATGCCCGCGGACGGCCCCGCCACCGTCGAGCGCGTGCTGAAGGCCTTCAACCCGAATCTGAAGAACGCGAAGGTGGACCTCGCCAAGACGTACACCACGGAGTTCGTCAAGAAGGCGAACTGACCCAGGGCGTCGACGACGCCCGCGCACATCGGACCGCGGAGCCCCGGCCCTGAACGACTCGTCACTTCCTGCGAGTTGTTCGAGGCCAGGGCTTCGCGGTCCGCGTTCATTCGCCTACTGCTTCCAGTTCGGCGGCTGGGCGGGGTCGAGCGTCCGCCACTGGGCGAGAACCTCGGGGTCCTGCGCATCGAGCCAGTCGGTCAGTTCGCTGAAGGAGACACAGCGCACCTCCTTGCGCGGGCAGACCTTGCGCATGGTTTCCTCGGCGGCATCCATGTAGATCCCGCCGTTCCAGTCCTCGAAGTGGTTTCCGATGAACAGCGGAGCCCGGCTGCCGTTGAACACCCGCTCGAAACCGGCGACGTAGGAATCCCCTGCCTCCTTGCGCCACTTCTGGTACTGCGCCGGGTCGCCCTCGGTGCTGCCCTCCGACTGGTTGTAGAGGAAGTTGAAGTCCATCGAAAGCACCTGGAAGTCCTTGCCGGGGAACGGCAGCATCTGCAGCGGGAGGTCCCAGATGCCGTTCTTCTTGGACGGCCAGATCTGGAAGTCCCCCGGGGAACTCGCGTCGTACCGCCAGCCGAAGGGCTTGGTCGCCGGCAGAAGGGTCTTCTGGCCTTCGAGGCACGGGGCACGCCCGCCGACCACCTCGCGGGTGGGGTCGAAGGGCAGCGGATCGAGGTCCTTGAAGCCCGTGTTCGTCTTCCAGTTCTGTACGAAGGAGTAGAACTGGTTGATCTCACCGATCCACTCGTGCGTACTCCAGTCCCCGCCCCCCTTCTTGTCGCAGAAGTGCCCGTTGAAGTGGGACCCGATCTCGTTGCCCTCCCGCCAGGCGCCGCCGAGCTGTTCCAGCGTCATGCGGATGTGTTCGCGCGTCGGGTAGGAGATCGCGGCCGCTCCGGGTTTGTGCTGGGGCGGCTCGTAGAGGTTCCTCTTCTCCTTCGGGAGGAGGTAGATACCGGTGAGGAAGAACGTCATGTGCGCATTGCTCTCCTTCGCCGCACGGCGGAAGCGCGAGAACGTGCGATCGTCGCCCTCAAGCGCGCCGTCCCACGAGAACACCACGAACTGGGGCGGTTTCTCACCGGGCTTGAGGCGTTCGGCCTTCAACCGGCCTGGCTGCGGCCCCGTGTAGGACGTGGAACCGTCCCCCAGAATCCTGACCTTCCCGTCCCATTTCCCCCCTTCCGTCTCCTTCCCGTCGCTCCCGCGACGCTCCCGGGCGGTGGGGGTCGGCGCGGCGATGGTGCTCGCCCCCTGCTGCGGGGTCCGGTGGTCCGGGGAATCGTCGGATGCCGACGCAACGAGCGCCGCGGCACCCGACGCCACCACACATGCCGCGAGCCCCAGGGCGATACGGGGCGTCAAGCGGGCCCGTATTCGTTGAACGGCTGATTCTGCTCTGGTGTCTGTCACTTCGTCGTGGCTTCCGTGTATGAGTTCCAGATCCGGGACGGGAGCTTCTTGCCGTCGGCCGCGGTGCCGCCGAGCCCCTTCAGAGGAAGTGGCGCCAGACTCTTCGCCAGGTCCATGCGGTACACGACCACGGCCGTGGACGCGGCCCGGTCGTAACCGACGTACCAGCGCGCGGTGTCGTCCTCGGTGGTTCCCGCCTTGGCGGCGACGGGTGAGGCGGAGACGGTGCCGTTCTCCCCGCCGGGCCGTGCGAGCGCCGCGGTGACCTCGTCGGCGACGGCGGACCGCACGGCGCGCCTGGCCCGCGGAAGATCCAGCCGGACCGGCTCGCCGTTGCGCGTGACCTTGCCGACCGAGTACGGATCGGTGTGCATGCCGTGAGCCGCGAACATGCCGTACGCGTCGGCCATACGGATGGCGCTCGGCGTGGAGTTGCCCATCGAGAACGCGGGAACGGGCGGACCGAAACTGGACGGGAGCAGCCCGGACGCCTCGGCCGTTCTGCGGACCTGCTTCAGCCCCGCGTCCATGCCGAGCTGGAGGAAGGGGGAGTCGACGGCCTTCGCCATGGCGTCGTGCAGACTGATGCGGCCGTAGGAGCGGTTGCCGTCGTTGTGCCCCTTGACCGTCTTCCCGCTGCGGTCCCAGTAGGGGCCTTCGGGCGTGACGACCGGAGTGCCGTCGTCACCGTCGTACACGGTGGACGGTGTGATGCTGGTCCGGGGACCATTGCGTTTGTGTAAGACGCCGTGCTCCAGGCCGGCGGCGTAGACGAACGGTGTGAATGCCGAACCGGCCGGGACGGTACCCGCGTTGGATTCGTTGAAGGCCTGCCGCTCGAAGTCCGGGCCGCCGTACACGGCGAGGATCCGGCCGTCCGGGGCGACGGACGTGGCCCCGAACCGGACATGGCGGTCGGCCTTGCGCTGCCCGGGGTCGAGTGTGTCGTCGCGCGCATCCTTCACGGCCCGGGTGAGGGCGGTCATCCGCGGTTTCTCGAACGTCGTGTAGATCTGGTAGCCGCCGAGGTCGAAACGGGCGTCGGAGATGTGCCCGGCACGCTTGGCGTACGACTCGGCGAGCTGGACGAGATAACCGTCCTGTCCGGCCGTGCTGTTGGGTCTGTGAGGCGGCTTCGGTTCGGGAAACGTGGTGTACCGGGCACGCTCGGCCGGGCTCAGCCGGCCGATCTTCACCATGCGGTCCAGTGTCCACTTCCATCGTTTGACGGCACGGTCATGGTTACGGGGACTGATGGCGGGATCGTAGAGCGAGGCCCCTTTGAGCAGTGACGCAAGGAACGCGCCCTCACTGGCGTCGAGTTGGGTGACCTCCTTGCCGTAGTACGCCTGGGCCGCGCGCTGGAGACCGTAGGTGCCCCGGCCGAACCAGCTGGTGTTCAGATACTCCTGAAGGATCTTGTCCTTGCTCACACGCCGGTCGAGCTTGACCGCGAGCAGCATCTCGGTGAACTTGCGGGAGAAGGACTGGTCCTGCGAGAGGTAGACGTTCTTGACGTACTGCTGAGTGATGGTCGATCCGCCCTGTGTGTCCCCATCGCCGACCGTGCGCCACAGCGCGCGGGTGATTCCCTGCGTCGATATGCCGTGGTCCGAGTAGAAGTCGGCGTTCTCGGCCGCCAGCACGGCCCATCGGACGTCGTCGGGGATCTTCGACAGGGGCATTTCCTGGCGGCTCACCCAGCCCGTACGGGCCATGGGAGTGCCGTCCGCCCAGTAGTAGACGGTGTCCTGCTGCGTGGCGAACGCGTTGAGGTCCTCGGGGATGTCCGTACGCGCGTAGGCGATGCCCACCACGGCCACGAGCATTGCGGTGAACATCAGGAACGAGCCCGTGACCAGCCGCCACGAGGGCACCCATCTTCGCCAGCCGCGTCGGCCCGTGCGCGGATAGTCCGGCTTGCGAGGCAGGCGCAGACGCGGTCGGTCCGCCCGTTTTCTGCACCGCTTCCCGGGGGCTAACACGGCCCGAGCGGCATGTGCCGTTCTGCTTAATATCTTGTGCTGTGTCATTCCGTCCAGCCATGACAGGCCGGGCCGGCCGCAGCTACGACCGTGCCCGTACACGTGTAGTGGTCATTGCTCGTGTGCCGCCACACGCCGTTTCGGCCGGCCCTCCCGTGGTCCCGCGGACGCCTGCCGGCGCTCGGCGGGCGGCAGGGTCATGCATCCCGGCCGGTGTATGGCATGTGCATCCCCAGGTTCAGTTCAGGCCGTGCGGCTGCTGATCGGTCCGAAACGCCCAGAGGGCGGCCACGCGCTTCCCCCTTGCCGACTCCGCCGCAGCAAAGGCCAAAGCATGACCGAGAGTTGCGTCGCGAAGTCACGTAAAGATAACAGGCCGCCCGGGCGGGTCGTGTCGCCCGGGCCCGACCGGCCGCCGTGGGTGCGTAGTTGGGCTCGGAACGAATGCTCGGTCCCGTGTCATGTCGTTGTCCGGTTCATTCCGACCCGCTGAGCGCGGAGCTGGTTCCACGGGTTCCACTGAGCGGTCGCCGAAACGTTCGCTTTCGGGTGACTTCGCGGCCGGTTGCCGCGGAAGCCCCGGCCGCGATACCCCACCATCGCTACCAGCCGGATCTGCCCGGCGTTGGGAGATTGCCATGCACATTCTGATCGTGGCGAGCGCGTTCAACAGTCTCACTCAGCGTGTTCATGCGGAGCTGAGGGACCGCGGTCACGCCGTGGCGGTGGAACTCGCAACTCCGGACGCGTCCACTCGCGACGCGTCGCTGCGGCGAGCCGTCCACGAGTTCGCCCCCGACCTCATCCTGGCCCCGTTGCTGAAGACCGCCATCCCCCGGGACGTGTGGGCGGCGTACACCTGCCTCGTCGTCCACCCCGGCCCGCCCGGCGACCGTGGGCCCTCCTCCCTCGACTGGGCCATTCACGAGGACGCGGACACCTGGGGCGTGACGGTCCTGCAGGCCGACGAGGAGATGGATGCCGGAGACATCTGGGCATCGGCCACCTTCGCGATGCCTCCGGTGGGCAAGAGCGATCTGTACCGCAACGAAGTCTCCGACGCCGCGTTGCGGGCCGTACACCTCGCCGTCGAGCGCTTCGCGTCCGGTACGTACGTCCCTCGGCCGCAGACCGGCGGGGACGAGGAGCTGCGCATCCGTATGCGGCCGTACTTCCGCCAGGAGCAGCGTCGCATCGACTGGGAGTCGGACTCCACGGAAGCGGTCCTGCGCAAGCTGCGGGCCGCCGACTCGTCCCCCGGAGTGCTCGACGAACTGCTCGGGGACGAATGGTTTCTGCACGGGGGGCACCCGGAGCACGAACTGCGCGGCAGGCCGGGCGAGCTGGTGGCCGTACGGACAGGGGCCGTCTGCCGGGCGACGGCCGACGGCGCGGTGTGGATTCCCGAACTCCGCCCCCGCCGCACGCCGGGCGGGCCCGCCACGTTCAAACTGCCCGCTGTGACGGCGCTCGCCGGGCGTCTGCCCGCACTGCCCGAGCATCCCGCGCCGCTGTACGAGGAAGGGGGCCGGCACGGCTGGAGCGACATCCGCTACCGGGAGGTGGGGCAGGCCGGGTTCCTCTCGTTCTCCTTCCCCGGCGGTGCGATGAGCACGGCGCAGTGCCGACGCCTGCACGACGCCTACCTGGTGGCCTGCCGGCGGCCCACCTCGGTGCTGGTGCTGGGAGGCGGCCGGGACTTCTTCTCCAACGGCATCCACCTCAATGTCATCGAGGCCGCCGCCGACCCCGGCGAGGAGTCCTGGGCCAACATCAACGCCATGGACGACCTCGTGGAGGCCGTTCTGACCACCACCGACCGGCTGGTGGTCTCCGCCGTGGGCGGCAACGCGGCCGCGGGCGGGGTGATGCTCGCCCTGGCCGCGGACGAGATCTGGTGCAGGTCGGGCGCGGTGCTGAACCCGCACTACCGGCTGATGGGGCTGTACGGCTCCGAGTACTGGACGTACACGCTGCCGCGCCGGGTGGGAAGCGCCGCCGCGGATCGCCTCACCGGCGACGCGCTGCCGGTGAGCGCCGAAGCCGCGGTGCGGCTCGGACTGGCCGACCGGACGGTCGACTGCGCTGCCCAGTCGTTCGCGGACGAGGTGACCCGGCCGGCGGCCCGTCTCGCCGCGTCGCCCGCGGCACAGGTGCGGATCGCGGCGAAGAAGACCGAACGGGACCGGGACGAGGCCCACAGACCCCTGGCCGACTACCGTGAGCAGGAGCTGACGGTGATGCGGCGGACCTTCTTCGACCCACGGTCGCCTTACCACGCACTGCGGCGCGCGTTCGTCCACAAGGATCCCCCCTCGGGCCGCCCCTCGCACCTCGCCCCGGGCGCCGGATCCGCAGCGGAACGGCCCGCTTTTGAGCCCGGCGTCACCGCACTGGCGGCGCACGATGGCGTACCCGCACCGAAGGCTTGCTACCAAGAACAGTGAAGGCCGATATGTCGGCCTTCACTGTTGTCTCTTTCCAGGGAGGCATCCTCATGGATGCAGCAACGTCGAACACCGTGGACGCACCCGCTGCGGCCACCGGAGAAGAGTCCCCGATCCATATCCTCTGGATCAACGCGGGGCTGAGCTGTGACGGCGACTCGGTGGCCCTGACCGCCGCGATGCAGCCGAGCATCGAAGAGATCGTGACCGGTGCGCTGCCCGGCCTGCCCAAGATCGAGGTCCACTGGCCGCTGATCGACTTCGAATGCGGTCCGGTGGGCGGTGCGGACACGTTCATCGAGTGGTTCTTCAAGGGCGAGCGCGGCGAGATCGATCCCTTCGTCCTGGTCGTGGAGGGTTCCATCCCGAACGAGACGATCAAGCCGGAGGGGTACTGGTGCGGTTTCGGTGACAACCCGGAGACCGGCCAGCCGATGACCACCAGCGAATGGATCGACCGGCTGGCGCCCAAGGCCCTGGCAGTCGTCGCCATCGGGACCTGCGCCACGTACGGCGGGATCCACGCGATGGCCGGCAACCCGACCGGTGCCATGGGCCTGCCCGACTATCTCGGCTGGGACTGGAAGTCGAAGGCCGGGATCCCGATCGTGTGCGTGCCCGGCTGCCCGATCCAGCCGGACAACTTCTCGGAGACCCTGACGTACCTGCTGTACCAGGCGGCGGGATCCGCTCCGATGATTCCGCTGGACGACAAGCTCCGGCCGACCTGGCTGTTCGGCGCCACCGTGCACGAGGGGTGCGACCGGGCCGGGTACTACGAACAGGGTGAGTTCGCCGAGACCTACGACTCGCCCAAGTGCCTGGTCAAGCTCGGCTGCTGGGGCCCCGTCGTCAAATGCAACGTTCCCAAGCGCGGCTGGATGAACGGCATCGGAGGCTGCCCGAACGTGGGCGGCATCTGCATCGCCTGCACCATGCCGGGCTTCCCCGACAAGTTCATGCCGTTCATGGACGAACCGCCGGGCGCCAAGGTCTCCGTCACCGCCAGCGGCGCGTACGGCGCGGTCATCCGCAGGCTCCGGTCGATCACGGCGAAGACCGTGGACAAGGAGCCGAAGTGGCGGCACAAGAGGGACCGGCTGACCACGGGCTACCGGCCTCCGTGGTGAACCCGTCCAGGACACCGACGGCACTGCGCACCTTCCGGTGACGACCCCACCTCACGCTTCTCAGAAGGGCTACGGCACACACGATGGCACCGACAACGAAGGCGGCCGGCGACGGCAGCGGCCTGGTGGAGATGGCCTGGGATCCGATCACCCGGATCGTGGGCAGTCTCGGCATCCACACGAAGATCGACTTCAAGCAGAAGCGGGTCGCGGAGTGCTACAGCACCTCGTCGGTCTTCCGTGGCTACAGCGTCTTCATGCGGGGCAAGGACCCCAGGGACGCGCACTTCATCACCAGCCGCATCTGCGGGATCTGCGGCGACAACCACGCCACGTGTTCCGTGTACGCGCAGAACATGGCGTACGGGGTGAAGCCGCCGCACCTCGGTGAGTGGATCATCAACCTCGGCGAGTCCGCGGAGTACATGTTCGACCACAACATCTTCCAGGAGAACCTGGTCGGGGTCGACTACTGCGAAAAGATGGTCCGCGAGACCAATCCCGGTGTCCTGGAACTTGCCGAGCGTACCGAGGCGCCGCACGCCGGGGAGCACGGATACCGCACGATCGCCGACATCATGCGCTCGCTCAACCCCATCGAGGGCGAGTTCTACCGCGAGGCCCTCCAGGTGAGCCGCTACACGCGGGAGATGTTCTGCCTGATGGAAGGGCGCCATGTGCACCCCTCCACGCTCTACCCGGGCGGTGTGGGCACCGTCGCTTCCGTCCAGCTCTTCACGGACTACCTCAGCCGCCTCATGCGCTATGTGGAGTTCATGAAGCGGGTCGTGCCCCTGCACGACGACCTGTTCGACTTCTTCTACGAGGCCCTGCCCGGGTACGAAGAGGTCGGGCGCCGGCGGGTGCTGCTCGGCTGCTGGGGAGCGCTCAACGACCCCGAGCACTGCGACTTCACCTACGCCAACATGAGCGACTGGGGACGGAGGATGTTCGTCACCCCGGGCGTGATCGTGGACGGCAAGCTGGTCACCAACGACCTGACCGAGATCAACCTCGGTATCCGGATCCTGCTGGGCAGTTCGTACTACGACGACTGGCAGGGCAAGGAGCAGTTCGTCACCCACGACCCGCTCGGCAACCCGGTCGACCCACGCCACCCGTGGAACCAGCACACGATCCCCGCGCCGCAGAAACGGAACTTCGACGACAAGTACAGCTGGGTGATGTCGCCACGCTGGTTCGACGGCAAGGACCACCTGGCCCTGGACACCGGCGGCGGTCCCATCGCCCGGCTGTGGTCCACCGCCCTGTCCGGGCTTGTCGACGTCGGCTACGTCAAGGCCACCGGACACAGCGTCGTCATCAACCTGCCCCGCACCATGACCAAGCCCGAGACCACCTTCGAGTGGCAGATCCCGAAGTGGAGCAACGCGCTGGAGCGCAACCGCGCCCGCACGTACTTCCAGGCGTACGCGGCCGCGATCGCGCTGCACTGCGCCGAAAAGGGGCTTGAGGAGGTCCGCGCCGGACGTACCCAGACCTGGGAGAAGTTCGACGTCCCCGACGAGAGCATCGGCGTCGGATTCACCGAGGCCGTGCGGGGTGTGCTGTCGCACCACATGGTGATCAGAGACGGCAAGATCGCCAACTACCACCCCTACCCTCCGACGCCGTGGAACGCCAGCACCAGGGACACCTACGGAACTCCCGGCCCCTACGAGGACGCCGTGCAGAACACTCCGATCTTCGAGGAGAACCCGCCGGAGAACTTCAAGGGCATCGACATCATGCGCACCGTGCGCAGCTTCGACCCATGCCTCCCGTGCGGCGTCCACATGTACGTCGGCGGGGGCCGGACCGTGCAGAAGATGCATGTGCCCACCGGTCTGAGCGGACTCGGCGGATGAGCGCGACCACACATACCGCGGCAGCGAAGGTGCTCGACGCGGAGCGGGCCGGGCGCCGCGTCGAAGAGGTGCTCGAACAACTGACAGCAGCCGGTGACCGGAAGACCTCCGCGACGGCCGAGGAGCTGGTGCGGGCCCTGATGGACTTCTACGGGGCAGGGCTGGCCCGGATCATCGACGGGCTCCTGGCCGCACCGGGCCGCGATACCGGCGACACCCTGGACGCACTCCTGGGCGACGGCCTCGTGTCGAGCCTGCTGGTCCTGCACGACCTGCACCCCGAGGACACCGGCATGCGCATCGGGCGGGCCCTCGAAGCCGTCCGTGATCCCGTCGAGGTGGTGAGCTTCGACGACAGCACGGGCACCCTGCGCCTGCGGACCGCCGGCACGGGCGGCTGCGGCTGCAGCGGTGCGCCGGTCGCACAACCGTCCGTCGAGAATTCCCTGGCCTGCTTCGCACCGGAAGTCACCACGGTCGAGATGGAGCCCGCGTCCGCCGGTCGGGAGCCGGCACTCCTTCAGATCGGAACCCGCCCGCCGCAAGGCGCGTCGACCGCCCGTCCGGCCCCGGCCGGGACGTCATGAGAGCGCCCCGGACGCGGGCCGGGCGGTCCGCGCCCGCCTCGGGCGTACACACCCTGCGGCGATTCGCGGTACCGCGTGAGCCGCGGCAGGAGCGGTGCGAACTGTGCGGAGTACTGGTCGCCGAGGACAACCACCGGCATCTGGTGGACACCGAGCAACGGTCGCTGGCATGCGCCTGCACTCCGTGCGCCCTGCTCTTCGAGCGGCCCGGCGCCGCCCACGGCCGGTTCCTGAGCGTCCCGGACCGCTACCTCGCCGACCACGACCACCGTCTCGACGACAACGCGTGGGAGCTCCTGCAGATCCCGGTCAGCGTGGCGTTCTTCTTCCGCAACGCCGCACTGGACCGGCTGGTGGCGCTCTACCCGAGCCCTGCCGGAGCCACCGAGAGCGAACTCGATCCGTTGGCCTGGCAGACGGTCCTCGGTGGCAGCCGTCTCTCCGAGCTGCTCGAACCCGACGTGGAAGCCCTGCTGTTGCGCCGCTCCGAGGGCCGGGCCCAGTGCTATCTGGTACCGATCGACATCTGCTACGAACTGGTGGGACGCATGCGCCTGCTGTGGCAGGGCTTCGATGGCGGAGCCGAGGCCCGGGCCGATCTGCAGGCCTTCTTCGAACACATCGAACGCCGGGCCGGGACAACGGTGGGGGAGCGTCAGCCATGACGGACTTCACCTTCACCTGCACCGGCGTACGCGCCGATCCGTACGCCGCCGGCCCCACCCTCGTCTTCCGGCTGCGCATCACCGCGTCCGGGGAAGCGCGGGTCCACGCGCTCGCGCTGCGCTGCCAGATCCGCATCGAACCGGCACGGCGCGGCTACGGAACGACTGAGGCCGAAGGCCTGAAGGACCTGTTCGGAGAGCGCTCACGCTGGGGCAGCACACTCCAGCCCGTGCAGTTCGCCCAGGTCCCGGTCATGGTTCCCGCGTTCACCGGGGAAACCGAGACGGACGTCGTCGTGCCCTGCACATATGACCTGGAGATCGCCGCGACACGGTACATGAACGCGCTGACGGATGGTGAGGTGCCGGTCCTGATGCTCTTCTCCGGCACCGCCTTCACCGGCTCCGGCGGCTTCCGGGTCGAGCCGGTGCCGTGGGACCTGGAGGCGCCGTTCCGGATGCCGGTGGCGGTGTGGCGGGAGATGGTCGATCAGCACTTTCCCGGGTGCGGCTGGATCCGCCTTCCCCGCGACACCATGGACGCGCTGCTCGAATTCCGCTCCCGGCACGCACTGCCGTCCTGGGAGGCGACCGTCCGGGCGCTTCTCGACGCGGCCGGGACCACGGCCCTCCCGCCGCCGGAGCGAAGACTCGCCGACGCCGGGCTCGCCGGGCTCGCCGAGAGGACGGCGCAATGACCACATCCGCACTCACCCCCGCGCTGGAAGCCCGTTTCGCCGCCGCCCGGGGCGTGGCCGACGCGGTCCTCTTCGAGGGCTACGTCCTGTACCCGTACCGCGCGTCGGCGGCCAAGAACCGGCTCCGCTGGCAGTTCGGGGTGCTCGTGCCACCGGCCTGGGCGGCGGCCGCCGAGGAGCACGACTTCCAGCACACCGAGTGCCTGATGGAACCGAAGGCGGACGCGACGCTGGCGGCCGAGGTGCGGTTCCTGCACGCCCGGCGCCGCACCGTGCAGCAGATCCGCGAGGACGGCACCTTCCGGACCGTCCCCGAACTCCATCTCACCGACCGGGTCCTGGTTCCCTGGGACGAGGGCGCGGAGGAACGGGTCGAAGTGCTCACCACCGTGGCCGAGCTCACCGGCGACGGCGTCGTCGTCCACTTCACGCGCCCGGCACGCGAGGAGTACGAAACGGTCCGCGACGAGGAGGGCCGGACCGTGGGCCGCCTGGTGCGCCGCTGCGCGGAGGTCAACGGCACGGTGAGGCTGTCCGCCGCCGAACTCGACGGCCCCTACCGGGCGATGCGGCTTACCGCCGTGGTGGAGAACACCAGCACCTGGACGCCGGACGCCGCTGACGCCGACCGCGATGCCGCGCTGCCCAGATCACTGGTGGCCGCCCACCTCCTCCTGGGCCTCGACGCAGGCTCGTTCCTGTCGATGACGGACCCTCCCCAGTGGGCCGAGGGCGCGGTCGCGGGCTGCCGGAACCTGCACACCTGGCCCGTACTGGCCGGGGAGCCAGGCCGCGCGGACCTGATGCTCTCGTCCCCGATCATCCTCGAGGACCACCCGGCCATTGCCCCTGAGAGCCCCGGAGCGCTGTACGACTCCACGGAGATCGACGAGATCCTCGCGCTGCGGACGGCCGCCCTGACGGACCAGGAGAAGCGTGAGGCCCGGGGGACGGACGACCGGGCGGCCGCAGTGATCGACTTGGCCGACTCGATGCCCCCCGAGGTCCTGGAGCGGCTGCACGGCGCGGTGCGGGCCCTGCGGGAGGTCACCGGGCCGGGTGCACCCGCGGCCGTCGCGTCCGACGGATTTCCGCACGTGCCGGAAGGGGCCGACGAGTACGACCTGATCAGGCCGGACCGGCCGTGGTGGGACCCGGCGGGCGACGGCGGCGCCGACCCGGCGCACGACCGGATTCTGGTGGACGGCCGGTCGGTGGGCGCGGGCAGCCGCGTACTGCTGCGGCCGGGCCTGCGTCGTACCGACGCCCAGGACCTCTTCCTCAAGGACCGCAGCGCACTGGTCGAAGCGGTACTCCACGACGTGGACGGGGGAGTGCACCTCGCGGTCACCGTGGAGGGCGACCCCGGTGCGGACATCCGGCGCGAGCAGGGCCGGTTCCTCTACTTCCAGCCCGACGAGGTCGCACCCCTGGAGGACGCATGACGGCGCCCTCGGAGCAGAGAGCGACGACTCTGGTCGCGGGCGTCGGGAACATCTTCCTCGGCGACGACGGCTTCGGTGTCGAGACCGTACGACGGCTGGCGTCAGGACCTCTTCCCGGCCACGTCGAAGCGGTGGACATCGGGGTGCGCGGAGTTCATCTCGCGTACCAGCTCCTCGACGGGTACGACACGCTGGTCCTGATCGATGCCACGCAACGCGGCGGCGAGCCCGGAACGCTGTATCTGATCGAGGCCGACCGGCCCGGCCGTATCGAGCCGCAGGAAGCGCTGCTCGACGGCCACCGCATGTCCCCCGACGCGGTCCTGGTCCTGCTGGAAACCCTGTGCGCCGGAACGGGCTGCACGCCCCCGGGGCGCACGCTGGTCGTCGGATGCGAACCCGCCCGCGTCGACGAGGGCATCGGCCTGAGCGAGCCCGTCGCGGCTGCCGTGCCGGAGGCCGTGAACATGGTCCTGCGCCTTGTGCGGGACGACGAACGGACCGCGCCCACCGCACAGTCGGCGGCCGGTCCGGCCATGAACTGAGGAGATGAACACCATCATGAAGAAGATCATCCTCGGCGGCGCGGTCGCCGCCGCCGTTGCCGCACTCGTGACGCAGGTCATGCCCGACATCAAGCGCTACCTGCGGATTCGCGCCATGTGACGCAGCCGCATCCGTCACGCCCCGGGCTGCACCGAATGACGTACGCGGCGTGCGGCGTCGGCGAGCCAGCCCGGCTGCGGCCGCAACCCCCCGGTGTAATGACACGGGCAGGACGGAGACCCATGCACGAGATGTCCATCGCCATGGCCGTCGTCGGCCAGGTGGAAGAAGCAGCCCGGGCCGGCGGCGCCGTAGCCGTCACATCGGTCCGGCTCCAGGTCGGCGAGCTCGCCGGGGTGGTCCCCGACGCGCTGTCCTTCTGCTTCGAACTGGCCTGTGCCGGGACCGTGCTGGAAGGCGCCGAACTGGTGGTCGACTCCGTACGGGCGAGAGCACGCTGCGAGCCATGCTCGGACGAATGGGCGGTCGGAATGCCACCGCAGCTGTGCTGCCCCGTGTGCGGCGAGGCAACCGCGGAACTGCTCTCGGGCCGCGAACTCCGGATCGCCGAGGTCCACTGGGACGAGGGGCCTGCGCAGAGACGTATCCGTGAACCGATTTCCGAGGAGTGCTGAACCATGTGCCGTGTGGTCGATCTCCAGCAGGCGGTACTCGTGAAGAACGACACGACAGCGCACCGCCTGCGCACCGAACTCGCCGCCCGCGGCACCGCGGTCGTCAATCTGCTCTCCAGCCCGGGCAGCGGCAAGACGGCACTGCTCGAACGTGAATTGGTACTGGCCCGGGAGACGGGCGTCCCCGTGGCGGCGCTGACCGCCGACCTGGCCACCGAGAACGACGCCACTCGCCTGGCCCGCTCCGGCGCCCCGGTCAAGCAGGTGCTCACCGACGGACTCTGCCATCTGGAGGCCCGGATGCTGGGCGGGCACCTCGACGGGTGGCTGCCCGAGGACACCCGGCTCCTGTTCGTCGAGAACGTCGGCAACCTGGTCTGCCCGGCCTCGTACGACCTCGGCGAAACACTGAGGGTCGTCCTCGCCTCGGTCACCGAGGGCGAGGACAAGCCGCTGAAGTACCCCACCGCCTTCGGGCTGGCGCACCTGGTGCTCGTCACCAAGACGGACATCGCCGAGGCGGTGGAGTTCGACGAGGACGCGTTCCGCGCCCATGTCGAGCAGGTCAATCCCGGTGTGGAGGTGCTCCTCACCTCCGCCCGGCGCGGTGCCGGCGTCGGGGCGCTCCTCGAACGGGCACTGGGCGCCGCGAACGGCGCCCCGGTCCACCGGCCCGTCATGGCCCAGCAGCACCGGTCCACGCACACCCATACCCACGCGGAACACGGCGAGGCCTCTCACGGCAGGCCCCACAGGCATCCCGGCGAAGACGAGCCGGGCACTGCGACGGATGCGTCCGGCGCCACGGCGCACACCCGCGCGTGACGACGCAACGGTCCGGCCCGGCCACGGGCGAGCCGGTGCAGCGCCGCCGGATCACCGTCCGTGGCATCGTTCAGGGCGTCGGATTCCGGCCCTACCTGTACACGCGCGCCCTCGGCATGGGCCTGGCCGGACACGTCACCAACACCCCCGAGGGCGTCGTCGCGGAAGTCGAGGGCTCACCGGCTGCGGTGGCCCTGTTCTGCGACGGGATCGCCGCCGACGCACCTCCCATGGCCGTCCTCGATTCCGTCGAGCACAGAGACGTTCCCGCAGCCGGCGGTGCGGGCTTCACCATCGTCGCCTCCCGGGCCGGCGGGCCTTCCCGCACGCTGGTCCCTCCGGACGTGGCCACCTGCGCCGACTGCCTGGCCGAGCTGGCCGATCCCGCGGACCGGCGCCACCGGCACCCCTTCATCACCTGCACCAACTGCGGGCCGCGGTTCACCATCGTCACAAAACTGCCGTACGACCGCGCGCACACCACCATGGCCCGCTTCCCCATGTGTCCCGACTGCGCCCGTGAGTACGCGGACCCGGCGGACCGCCGCTTCCACGCCCAGCCGGTCGCCTGCCACCGATGCGGGCCCCGCCTCGACCTGCTGGTGGCACACCCGGATCCGGACAAGCCCCCGCGGCGCGCGACCGCAACGGACCCGGTCGCCGAGGCCCGCCGGCTCCTGGCCGGCGGCGCGATCCTCGCCGTCAAGGGGCTCGGCGGCTACCACCTCGCCTGCGATGCGGCCGACTCCCGGGCCGTGGCCGCACTACGCCGCCGCAAGGCCCGTGGCGACAAGCCGTTCGCCCTGATGGCCCGCGACATCACCGACATCGAACACCTCGTCCATGTCGGCGCCGAGGAGCGGGCCCTGCTCACCGGCGTCGCCCGGCCGATCGTTCTGCTGAGGCGCCGCAGCCACGCCGCCCCCGGGCCGGGCGCTCCGGCACCGTCGGACGACGTCGCCCCGGGCAGCCCCGACCTCGGCGTCATGCTCGCCTACACCCCCCTGCACCACCTGCTCCTCGGCCTGCCCGGCGACCCGGCCGGACCGCGCCTGCTCGTCATGACCAGCGGCAACGTGGCCGGGGAACCGATCGTCACGGACGACGCCGAGGCGCTGGACCGGCTCGCCCCCCTGGCCGACGCCTGGCTGACCCACGACCGCCCGATCCATGTGCCGTGCGACGACTCCGTCGTACGCGTCTGTGACGGGGAACCGCTGACCGTACGCCGCTCACGCGGTTACGCCCCCCGGCCCGTCGAACTGCCCCTCCCGGTACCGGCGATCCTCGCCGCGGGCGGTGACCTCAAGAACACCCTGTGCCTGGCGGAAGGGCGCCGGGCCTGGCTGTCCGCCCACATCGGTGACCTGGACGACCTCGCCACCCAACACGCCTTCGAGCACGCCGGACAGCAACTGGAGGCGATCACCGGGGTGCGACCCGGCACCCTGGCCGTCGACGGGCATCCCGGATACCGCTCGGGACGGCTGACCCGCCGTCTGGCCGGTGAACGGCAGGTCGTACGCGTACAGCACCATCACGCGCACATCGCCTCGGCGATGGCCGAACACGGCCTGGACGGCACACGGCGCGTGATCGGCGTCGCGTTCGACGGCACCGGCTACGGCGACGACGGAGCCGTGTGGGGCGGCGAGTTCCTGCTGGCGGACTACGACGGATACCACCGGTTCGGGCATCTCGCGTACGTCCCCCTGCCCGGTGGCGACGCCGCCGTACACCGTCCGTACCGCATGGCCCTGGCACATCTGCACGCGGCGGGCATCGACTGGGCGCGCGACCTGCCGTGCGCGGCTGCCTGCCAGGCCGGAGAACTGGACGTACTCTCACGGCAGTTGGAGCGGAATCTCCATTGCGTGCCCACCTCCAGCATGGGCCGGCTGTTCGACGCGGTCTCCTCCCTCACCGGCATCTGCCACCGGGCCGGATACGAGGCCCAGGCCGCCGTCGAACTCGAGACCGCCGCGCTCGGGACGGCTCGGGACGACTGCGGCGGATACGAGTTCGCACTGCGCCGTCCCGCGCCGGACAGCACGAGCGCACTGATCGCCGACCCCGCGCCCGTACTTTCGGCGGCGGTCGAGGATGTGCGCGCGGGTACCGCGCCCGGTGTCGTCGCGGCACGCTTCCACGAGGCGGTGGCCGCCCTCGTACGCAGCACCTGCGTCCTGGCGCGTCAGCAGCACGGCCTGGACACCGTGGCCCTGACCGGCGGAGTCTTCGCCAACACGCTGCTCTCCTCGGCCTGCGCCCGGATGCTGCGCGAACTCGACTTCACCGTCCTGAGACACCACCAAGTCCCCCCGAACGACGGGGGGCTGGCGCTGGGGCAGGTGATGGTCGCCGCCCGGACCCGCGCCCCCCGAACACCCGATGGACGCATCGGCGCGGCGCGGGGGAGCGCGGCCACCCACTGACAGCCCGCCCGGCAGGACCGGGCGGGCGGGAGCAACAACAGCGAGGAGAAGCCATGTGCCTGGCGGTGCCCGGCAGAGTACTGGAGATCGAGGAACGGGACGGCACGCGCATGGCCACCGTCGACTTCGGCGGAGTGGTCAAGGAAGCGTGTCTGGAGTATCTGCCGGACCTTCAGGTCGGTGAGTACGCCATCGTCCACGTGGGGTTCGCCCTGCAGAAACTGGACGAGGAGTCGGCCAGGCAGACGCTGGAGCTGTTCGCCCAACTCGGCATGCTCCAGGAGGAGTTCGGCGACCCATGGGAAATGGCGGCAGAGGCCGGCGGACTGCCGCTGCCCGGCGCCGCCGAGGCATCGCGGGAGGCGCGGCAGTGAAGTACATCGACGAATTCCAGGACCCCGAGCTGGCCCGCGGGCTGCTCGACGAGATCCGCTCCACCGTGACCAGGCCGTGGGCGCTGATGGAGGTCTGCGGCGGGCAGACCCACACGATCATCCGGCACGGCATCGACCAACTCCTGCCGGACCAGGTGGAACTGATCCACGGACCGGGCTGCCCCGTCTGCGTCACCCCGCTGGAAGTCATCGACAAGGCGCTGGAGATCGCCTCCCGTCCCGAAGTGATCTTTTGTTCCTTCGGCGACATGCTCCGCGTTCCCGGCACCGGACGGGACCTCTTCCGGGTCCGCAGCGAGGGCGGAGACGTACGCGTCGTCTACTCCCCGCTCGACGCGCTGAAGATCGCCCAGCAGAACCCGGACCGGGAGGTCGTGTTCTTCGGAATCGGCTTCGAAACCACCGCTCCTCCCAATGCAATGACGGTCTATCAGGCACGTCGGCTCGGCATCCGCAACTTCAGTCTGCTCGTGTCCCATGTCCGGGTGCCACCCGCGATCGAGGCGATCATGCGGTCGCCGGACTGCCGGGTTCAGGCGTTCCTCGCCGCAGGACATGTGTGCAGTGTGATGGGCATGGGTGAATATCCCGAACTGGCCGAACGGTTCGGCGTCCCGATCGTGGTCACAGGATTCGAACCGCTGGACATCCTGGAGGGCGTACGCCGCACCGTGGTCCAGCTGGAACGCGGCGAACACACCGTGGAGAACGCCTACCCGCGCGCGGTGCGCCCCGAGGGGAACCCCGCCGCACTGGCCATGCTGGAGGACGTCTTCGAGGTGACCGACCGGGCCTGGCGCGGCATCGGCGTCATCCCCGGCAGCGGCTGGCGGCTTGCCCCGCGCTATCGGGACTACGACGCCGAATACCGCTTCCAGGTGACCGGTATCGACACCCGTGAACCCGCCCAATGCCGCAGCGGAGAGGTCCTGCAGGGCCTGCTGAGGCCCCACGAATGCGAGGCGTTCGGCACCGTCTGCACCCCTCGCACCCCACTCGGAGCCACCATGGTCTCCAGCGAGGGCGCCTGCGCCGCGTACTACCTCTACCGGCGGCTGGACATGAACAGGACCGTACCTCTGGAGGCGAGCCCCGTTGGCTGAGACCGTCGAGACCCCCTCGCGCGGCGACCGAGCCGTTTCGGCAACGCCTCCCTCCGGCATCCCGCCGCTCGATCCCACAGCATGGACGTGCCCGGCCCCGCTGCGGGATCACCCGCGCATCGTCATGGGCCACGGCGGTGGCGGCGTGCTCTCCGCCGAACTGGTCCAGCACATCTTCGCCCCCGCCTTCGGAGGCGAGACCCTGGCGCAGCTGGGCGATTCGGCGGCCGTGTCGCTGGGCGGCGCCCGCCTGGCCTTCTCCACCGACTCCTTCGTGGTGCGGCCGCTGTTCTTCCCCGGCGGCAGCATCGGCGACCTCGCGGTCAACGGCACCGTCAACGACCTGGCCATGAGCGGTGCGCGTGCCGCCTATCTGTCCTGCGGATTCATCCTGGAGGAGGGCGTCGAGCTCTCCGTCGTCGCGCGTGTCGCCGAGGCCTTCGGCGCCGCCGCGCGCAAGGCGGGCGTCGAGGTGGTGACGGGGGACACCAAGGTGGTCGAAGCCGGTCACGGGGACGGCATCTTCATCAACACCGCCGGTATCGGCCTCATCCCGGCCGGCGTGGATCTGCGGCCGCAGCGTGTCGTCCCGGGTGACGTCGTGATCGTGAGCGGGCAGATCGGTGTCCACGGCGTGGCGATCATGAGCGTGCGCGAGGGGCTGGAGTTCGGAGTCGAGATCGCGAGCGACTGTGCCGCCCTGGGCGGACTCGTGGAGGTCATGCTCGCGGTCACCCCGGACCTGCACGTACTGCGCGACCCCACCCGTGGGGGGCTCGCCGCATCCCTCAACGAGATCGCGGCCGCGTCGGGCATCGGCGTCCTGATCCAGGAGCGACACGTCCCCGTTCCCGCGCCGGTGGCCAATGCCTGCGCCATCCTCGGGCTCGACCCGATGTACGTCGCCAACGAGGGGAAGCTGGTGGCGTTCGTACCGCGCGAACACGCCGACGCGGTCCTGGACGCGATGCGGGCACACCCGCTGGGCCGGGACGCGGCAGTGATCGGTGAGGCGGTGGACGCCCACCCGGGCATGGTGGTGGCCCGCACGGGGCTCGGCGGGACACGTGTGGTCGACCTGCCGGTCGGGGAGCAGTTGCCGCGGATCTGCTGACGTCATCGTTGCGGTGTGCGGGTCCGGTTGCGAACCGGCCATTTCGAAGTGGCGGCCGGACCCGGCACGCGGCGGGCCACGGGCCCTCACCTGCCCCGGCACTGGGAGCGGCAGCGGGGGAGAAGAGGGGGCGCGAGGTGGCGTCAAGCGCTGTTCTGGCCAACAGCGAAACGGGCGCCGGGCAGTGACGTGGTGGCACCGGGGGGTGCATGCCTAAGGTCTGAGTGCGCGCAGCGGGGCAGACCGGCCGAGCCATGGAACAGGTCAACGACGCATCGCACAGGGGGGAAGCAGTGCCGCGTGTCAAACCCGTCCTGGCACGGGCACTCCGCAGGACTCCCCTACTTCACCTGGACGTCGCCCACCGGGACCGGGTGCGACGTCCGGGACTCAGATCTGCGGAGTACGGCCCCACCGGACCGGTGAAGGACCGCAGCGCCGTGGGGCTGTTGCAGGCGCTGCGCGACGAACGGCCGCTCACCCCGGGCACGGTGGTGGAATCCACCTCCGGCGATCCCGGCCCGGCCCTGGCCCGTCTGCTGCCCTCCGTCGACTGTGTCTTCCTCGCGGTAGCCGATCTCAAGACCCCGCACGCCACCCGCGGCATGCTCACCGAGCGCGGCGCCCGCGTGACCGCCGTCGACGAACCGGACGGCCGGGGCGGCCACCTGCTGAGCCGGCTGCGCACGGTGCGCGAGCTGTGCGGCGGCACCCTCACAGGCATCAGTGCACATCTGCGCGCGCACCGGCCCGATGTCGCCGCGATCGCCGTGGACGTACGCTGCTTGCCGGCCGTCGCCAAAAGCGCCGGACGCCGGCTGTCACCGGACATCGGGGCCAGCCGGCCCTCGGCGTTCCTGAAGAAGCCGCACAGCTACGACCGTGCCGTGTGTGTCGACGACATCGAGGCCATCGCCGTCTGCCGGATCCTCGCCGAGGACGTCGGACTCGTACTCGGGGGATCCAGCGGCTGCGCCGCACGCGCCCTGCTCACCGACCGCGGGAACGGCCGCGCGGACGACCGGCTCGCGGTCTGCCCGGCCGCCGACGACGGCGGCGGCAAATACCGCGACACCCTCTACTCCGACGACCGGGCGACCGAGCAGGGCGTCGTCAAGGAGATCACCGCCGTGGAACAACCGTGCCGCGAAGGCCTCTTCTTCGACCGAAAGCATCAGGAGCACTGACCATGGGCACGAGCACCACCCTTGACCGGCGGCGGACGGGAACCGACCACCGGCAGTTCCTGCCGCTGGTCCAGGGCGCCACGCTGATCGAGTGGACCGGCACGGGACTGTTCCTCGCCGTCTCGACCATCTACTTCGTCAAGGTCGCCCATCTCAGCACCTCGTCCGTCGGCACCGGCCTGACGATCGGCGGAGCCGTCGCCCTCGCCGCCGCCGTGCCCCTCGCCCGGCTGGCCGGACGCTTCGGGCCGAAGCCCGTCCTGATCGGTGTGATGCTGCTGCGCGCGCTGGCCACCGCCGGCTATCTGTGGGTGGACGGCTGGTGGAGCTTTCTCGTCGTGGTCGCCGTCATCGCCGTCACCGAGCAGTCCTCGCCCGCGCTCGTGCAGTCGTACGTCGGTGCGCGAACCCCCGAGAGCCTGCGCGCGAAGGTGATGGCCGTCCAGCGCACCGTCGTCAACCTCGGCATCAGTCTGGGCGGGCTGATCGCCGGAGTCGCCTTGGGCTCCGGAGCGCCCGGAGCCTTCCGGCCGCTGCTGATCGGCGGCGCACTCGCCTACGTGGCGGTGGCCGTGGTGTACGCCACCGCGCGGGGCGAGGGAGCCGCGACCGCTGTCGAGAGCGCCCGCGTCGGAGATCTGCTCAAGGACCGCCGGCTCCTGGGCTTCACCGCGTACAACGCACTGGTGTCGCTCTGGATGCCGGTGCTCAACGTGGCCTTCCCGCTGTGGCTCGTCACCGAGACGGACGTACCGGAGCGCTACGTCGGCATCCTGTACGCCGTCAACACCGTGCTGTGCATCGCCCTTCAGTACCCGCTCAACCGCTGCTACAGCACAACGCGCCGCGCGTGGTACTCGTACGCGACTGCGGCACTGCTGCTCAGCCTCGGCGCCCTGGCTTTCGCCGCCGCGCCCGGCTTCGGAGCGCGGGAAGCACTACTGGTGCTCGGCTCCGCCGTCGTCCTTCTGACGTTCGCCGAACTGCTCCAGGTCGGCGCCTCGTGGACGCTCTCCTTCGACCTGGCACCGGAGCGGTCACGCAGCGCCTACCTGGTGCTGTTCAACACCAGCCGCACCGTCGCCAACCGGGTCGCGGGCCCGGTGCTGATGACCGGCGTCGTCCTCGCCCTCGGCACGGCCGGCTGGATCGCCCTGGCATGCGTCCTGCTGCTCGGCGCGCTCGTCCCCTTCGCGATGCTGCGCGGACCGGGCGGCACCGGCGACTGAACCACCCCGGACCCCACCCCGCACCACGACCGACCCGCACGCCAAGGAGCCCCGCCCGCCATGGACTTCGAGCACTGTCCCGGCGGGCCGAGGCGTACCACCGCGCCACGTCCTCGGCGCACCCACCGTCACCCCGACCGCCGCACCGTGCAGCGGGACCCAGCAGGAGGAGCAGGCATGAACGTCCCATGGTTGAGCGTGCCGGACCCGGACCCGCAGGCCGGCACCCTTGCCGTCTGCTTCGCGCCCACCGGCGCGCACGGTTCGGCATTCGCGAACTGGCGGGGCCTGCTGCCCGAGGACACCGCTCTCGCGCTGATCACACCACCCGGCCGCGGCCCCCGCGTCGACGAGGAGCCCGTCACCGACCTGGCCGCCTACGCGGACGCCGTGGCGGCCGAGGTACGCGCGCTGCGGGGCGGGCGGCGACTGGTGCTGATCGGCGTCGGCCTCGGCGCGCTGCTCGCGTACGAGACGTCCTGCCGGCTGCTCGACGCGGGGGTGCCGGTCGCGCGGCTCTGCGCGGTGGCCGGGCAGTGTCCCGGTGACTTCCACGGCGACGGGGGCTCTGTGACCGTCGAGGACGCCCGTGCCTACGTCACCGGGACCGGACCGACCGACCCGGAGCAGCCGGCGGACCCCGAGTTCGAGGAGGTGCTGCTGCCCCCCGTCATCGCGGATCTGCGGATGGCCGCGGGCTACGACGGCAGCCGTACCCCCGTACCGCACGTCGAATTGCGCGCGGTGTGGTCGACCGATGACCCGCACGTGCCCGAAGTGACCGTGCGCCGCTGGGCCGAGTGGACCCGCGCCGAGTGCACGACGCTGTCCGTCGAGGGCGGTCACCACGCCCACCGGGAGAACCCTGCAGCGGTCATCTCCGCCTGCCTGGACGGCCTCCCCGGAGTCCGGCCGTCACGCCGCTCCGTGCTCGGCGTCGGGGCGACGGCCGTCGCGGGCACGGTGCTCGGCCTCGGCGCGATGGCGTCGGCGTCACCCACGGCATCGGCCGCACCCGCTGCGGGCGGCGTCACCTTCGACGGGGATCCCACCGACCCCGTGGTCCTCGCCGTGGCCATGATCCGCCAGAACACCAGCAACCCCGGCGACGGCGCGCTCACCCGGCCGCTCGCCCGGATGCTCCAGGGCGTCTTCCGCGCGGCCGGGGTCGGCACCGAGATCGTGCCCACCCCCAAGAACGGCAACGTCCACTTCTTCGCCCGCGTCCCCGGCAGCGGACCGGCCCGGAAGAAACCACTGGTCCTGCTCGGCCACTCCGACGTCGTCCCCGCCATCGGCGACACCTGGACGACGGACCCCTTCGCCGGTGACATCAAGGACGGCAAGCTGTACGGCCGCGGCTCGCTCGACATGAAGGGCGTCAACGCCACCTTCGTCGCCGCCCTGCTGCGCCACGTCCGCGAGGGCGCGGCCTTCGACCGCGACATCGTGTTCTGGTCCGACTGCGACGAGGAACAAGGACCTTACGGGGTGCGCTGGTTCCTCACCGGACATCCCGGAAAGGTCGAGGCGGGCGCGGTGATCACCGAGGGCGGCTGGGTGCTCAACCAGCGCGACGGCAGGACGCCCATGATCGCCTCGCTCACCTGCAACGACAAGCGCTCCCTGCTGCTGCGCCTGGAGACCTCCTCGTACGCCACCCACACGTCCAAGCCGTTCACCGGACAGGCCGTGATCCGGCTGGGCGAGGTGCTGGAGCAACTCGGGGACTGGCGCGCCCGCATCCGTCCCAACGCACTGTCCCGGCGGTACTTCGCCGAACTCGGCGAGGCCACCACCGACCGGCCGCTCGCCGAGGCCGTCCGCGCGATGCTCGACGCCCGTACCGAACAGCAGCGGGACAGAGCCGGCGAAGCGGTGGTCCGGCTCAGCGAGACCCCGGAGCTGCACAACGCGATGCTGCGTACCACGCTCGCCTTCACCTCGGCGCAGTCGGGCTACTACCCGAGCATCGTGCCGGGCACGGCGACCGCGGAGTTCCGGGCCGCATTCCTGCCGGGCGGCGACGATCCGGGCCGTACCGTCGCCGAACTGCGCTCACTGATCGGCAACCGGGCGACGCTGACCGTGGTCGGGAACACCGGCGAGAGCGAGCAGCAGGCCCTGGACCGGCTGCGCGGCTATCTGGCCACCCCCGACTCCAGCTACGACACGGACGTCTTCCGCGCCTGGCAGACGGCCGTACGCCGGACACACCCCGGAGTACGCGCCACCGCCTGCCAGTTCGAGGCCGTCACCAGCGCGGTGCCGTTCCGGGAACAGAACATACCTGTCTACGGCATGTACCCGTTCACCGTGAACCGGGACATGCTCAAGCGCATGCACGGCACCGACGAACACATCGGCGTCGACGCCCTGCGGCAGGGCACCGACACCGTCTACCAGCTACTGGCCGAACTGCGCACCGGGGCCTGACCCGCCGGACGCCGTACGGGCCCGCCCCGCCGGCACGCCCGTACGGCGCGGTCGCCGGACCCCGACGTCATTCCACCCGCACCCAGTCCAGGGTGCGCTCGACCGCCCGCTTCCAGTCGGCGTACCCCGCGGCGCGCCGCTCCTCGCTCCACTGCGGCTCCCAGCGCTTCGACTCCTGCCAGTGCTCCCGCAACTCGCCCTGGTCGCGCCAGAATCCCGTGGCGAGACCCGCCGCGTACGCGGCGCCCAGCGCGGTGGTCTCGGCGACGACGGGGCGGCTGACGGGCACTCCGAGGACATCCGCCTGGATCTGCATGCACAGGTCGTTGGCCGTGACCCCGCCGTCGACCCTGAGTACATCGAGATGGACGCCGGAGTCCTGTTCCATCGCGTCCACCACATCCCGGCTCTGGTAACAGATGGCCTCCAGAGTGGCACGCGCCAGATGGGCGTTGGTGTTGTAGCGGGCGAGGCCGACGATGGCTCCGCGGGCGTCCGAGCGCCAGTACGGGGCGAAGAGGCCCGAGAACGCCGGCACGAAATACATCCCGCCGTTGTCCTCGACGGTCCGGGCGAGCCATTCGCTCTCGGCGGCTTCGGTGATGATCTTCATCTGGTCCCGCAGCCACTGCACGGCGGACCCCGTGACCGCGATGGAGCCCTCCAGGGCGTAGACCGCCGGACTCTTCCCGAACCGGTAGGCGACGGTGGTGAGCAGGCCGTGCCGCGACCGGATCAGCTTCGTACCGGTGTTGAGCACGAGGAAGTTTCCGGTGCCGTACGTGTTCTTCGCCTCGCCCGGCTCGAAGCACACCTGCCCCACGGTGGCCGCCTGCTGGTCGCCGAGCACGCCGGTGATCGGGATCGCGGCCCGCAGGGGCCGGGACGTGCGTGTGCGGCCGTACGCCTCGGGGTCGGAGGACGGGTTGATGACCGGCAGCATCGCCCTCGGAATGCCGAAGATGTCCAGCAGTTCGTCGTCCCAGTCGAGCGTCTCCAGGTTCATGAGCATCGTCCGGCTGGCATTGGTCACGTCGGTGGCGTGGATGCCGCCGTCGGGGCCGCCGGTGAGATTCCACAGCACCCAGCAGTCGGTGTTCCCGAACACCGCGTGGCCCCGCTCCGCGGCAGCCCGGACCCCCTCGACGTGATCGAGGATCCACTTGATCTTCCCGCCGGAGAAGTAGGTGGCCGGAGGCAGCCCCGACTTGCGCCGGATGACCTCGCCGTGCCCCTCGTTCTCCAGGGCCCGGGCGATCGAGTCGGTACGGGTGTCCTGCCACACGATGGCGTTGCAGTAGGGACGGCCGGTGCGGGGATCCCAGACGACGGTGGTCTCACGCTGGTTGGTGATCCCGATGGCGTCGAGATCGGTGGCGCCGAGACCTCCGGTGCGCAGAGCGTTCTGCATGACCGAGTTGGTGCGCTCCCAGATCTCCACCGGGTCGTGTTCCACCCAGCCGGGCCGGGGCAGAATCTGCTCGTGCTCCAACTGGTGCTTGGCCACTTCGTTTCCGGCGTGGTCGAAGACCATGAAGCGGCTGCTGGTGGTGCCTTGATCCACCGCGCCGATGAAGTCAGCCATGGCATGCCGCCTTTCCGCGGTCCGCCCTCGGTGAAGGAGCCGGGCGTCAATTCTCCTGGGGCAGGGGGAGGGTGCCCTCCGGCTCCGCTTCGGCGGCGGGCAGGAAGCGGCCGATGAAGGTCTGGTAGAGGAACGCGCCGACCAGGCCGCCCACGAGCGGCCCCACGATCGGCACCCAGTAGTAGAGATTCCCGTACTGGTCCCGCCACGCCCCTCCGTAGCCGGTGAGGAAACTCGCGAGCCGGGGCCCGAGGTCACGAGCCGGATTGATGGCGTACCCGGCGTTGGTACCGAACGCCATACCGATGGCGACAACGATGAGACCCACGATGAACGGGCTGAGATTGGCGCCCGGTGGCGTATTGAGAAGATCCGTGACGGCGAAGATCAGCAGCACGAGAATGGCGGTGCCGATGACCTGGTCCCGCAGGGCGCCCCACTCGTGGACAGGAAGTGCGGGGTTCCCATTGGCAGGCAGCGTGGAGAAGACGAATTGCGTCTTGATGGTGTGCCCGGGATCCGCCCTGGCCAGGGCCTCGGTGTAATTCCAACGCACCAGCAATGCGCCGATGAATGCCCCGGCGAACTGCGCGACGGTGTAGGGAGCCACTTTCTTCCAGGGGAAATCCTTGAAAGCAGCGAGCGAGAGAGTCACCGCGGGATTGAGGTGGGCTCCGCTCAGTCTGCCCGCCACATAGATACCCAGAGTGACTCCGAGCCCCCATGCCCAGGCGATGCTGTCGTGATTCCCGAGGCCCCCCGGTGGTTCGGTGAGTGCTCCGCCCGCCACGACCTGGGCCACCACACCACAGCCGAACAGGATGAGAATCATCGTGCCGAGGAATTCCGCCGAGAGTTCCCCGACGAATCCCGACGCCTTGAGCCGCTCCATGGGCATCTCGCTTTCTGATCGGGTGCACGACCGTTGGCGGCATGGATCCACATGTGAGCGTAGACGCAGAGAATCGCTCCCGCATTCGGTGGCGCGGGCCCCGGCGACCGCGCTCGAACACCCCGGTCCGGTACGCGCGCTGGTCGTCAGCGGCGCCGGAACGAGTGAGCCCGAGTTCCGCGACCCCTGGTCCTTGGAGGTCTTGGCCGAACAGGCCCACGCCCCGGCAGCCGGAGACGTCGAAGGCTGGATCGACGCCTTCATGCGCTTCGCCGCGGGCCCGCACCGCGCACTCGACGACATCGACCCCGCCGTCGTGTGCCGACTCGTGAGATGACCGCCCGAACGGTCGCCAAGCACACCGGCGGCGAACCCGACCGGCTCGTGCCCGTGACCGACACCTGGGCGCGAGCGGCGAGGCTGACGATCCCGGTGCCGGCGATCGAGGGCGGCATCGATTGGGACGACCATCTCGGCATGGCGCGACGCCTCGTGCGGAGTGTCGCCGACGGGCGCGCGGCAACGGTCGAGGGCCGGCCGGACACCCTCGACGAGATCCTCGGGGAGTTCGTGACGGCAGTCCTCGCCGGGGAGGGCCTCAGCGGGTGACCGGGCGCGTCCGGCTGGAGAGCTTCGCCGGCCCGGGCGCCCCGAATGCCCCGGACGGCACCCGGACTCGCTTCAGCGGACGGCGGCGGCCACCGCGTCACCGGCTCCCACCGCTTCTTCCGCGGGGGTGTCGTGCAGGCCGAGGCGCAGGTGCTCGACGTGGAAGAGGGCCTGGTCGAGGAGTTCGGCGACGTGGTTGTCGTACAGCGCGTAGATCACCGAGCGGCCCCGGCGCTCGCCGGTGACCAGGCCGAGGTTGCGCAGCAGCCGCAGCTGATGGGAGCAGGCGGACTGTTCCATGCCGACCGCGTCGGCGAGTTCCGTCGCCGGGCACGGCCCCTCCTGGAGACGGGCGAGGATGCGGAGCCGGGACGGGGTGGCAAGAGCCTGCAGGGTGGCCGCCACATCGGCGGCCCCCACGGCGTCGAGGCGCTCGCGCGCGGTGGCAGCAGTGTTCGCGTCAGCTCCGTGGCCCATGCCCTACATCCTACGGAGATGAACGCATGAATGTGTGTTCATGTGATCCTGTATGGTGCGGGGGGTCGAAGTACTTCGCCCTCTCGTGTGAAGGATCACCGCTCATGTCTTTCACCCTCACCCGGCCGGCTTCGTCGGCCGACCCGGTCCGGGACGCGGTCGTCACCGGACGGCGCACCCGGATTCTGGCTCTGCCGGAGGCCCGCTGGGCCGCGGCCGCCCTGGTGCTGTTCCTGTCGGCGCTGCTCGTGCACCTGCTCGGCGCCCCGTGGTGGGCATGGGGCCCGCTGTACGCGCTGACGTACGTCGCGGGCGGCTGGGAGCCCGGGTGGGAGGGCCTGAAGGCCCTCAAGGACAGGACGCTGGACGTGGATCTGCTGATGGTCGTCGCCGCCCTCGGGGCGGCGGCGATCGGGCAGGTGCTGGACGGTGCCCTGCTGATCGTCATCTTCGCCACGTCGGGCGCCCTGGAAGCGTTCGCCACCGCACGGACCGCCGACTCGGTGCGCGGCCTGCTCGACCTCGCACCTGCCACGGCGGCCCGCCTCGGCGACGGCGGTGCCGAAGAGACCGTGCCTACCGCGCGGTTGAGGGTCGGGGACGTGATCCTGGTGCGTCCCGGCGAGCGCGTCGGCGCCGACGGCCGGGTCCTCGACGGGGCCAGTGAGGTCGACCAGGCGACCATCACCGGCGAGCCGCTGCCGGTGACCAAGGAGCAGGGCGACGAGGTCTTCGCCGGGACGCTGAACGGCACCGGGGCGCTACGGGTCGCGGTGGAGCGTGACGCAGCCGATTCGGTGATCGCCCGGATCGTCGCCATGGTCGAGGAGGCCTCCGGGACGAAGGCCCCCACCCAGCTGTTCATCGAAAAGGTCGAACAGCGGTACTCCATCGGCATGGTGGCGGCCACCCTCGCCCTGTTCATCCTGCCCCTCGCCTTCGGCGCGGACCTGCAGCCGACGCTGCTCCGGGCGATGACCTTCATGATCGTGGCGTCTCCGTGCGCCGTGGTCCTGGCCACCATGCCGCCGCTGCTGTCCGCGATCGCCAACGCCGGACGGCACGGCGTGCTGATCAAGTCCGCCGTCGTGATGGAGCGCCTCGGACAGATCGACGCCGTGGCCCTCGACAAGACCGGCACCCTGACCGAAGGCACCCCACGCGTCACCGACATCCGCCCCCTGGCCGCCCCCGGTCTGACCACGGACACGCTGCTCACCCTCGCGGCGGCGGCCGAGCACCCCAGCGAGCACCCCCTCGCGCGGGCCGTCACCGATGCGGCCCGGACGCGCGGTCTCGCCCTGCCCGCCGTGAGGGACTTCGTCTCCACCCCCGGCACCGGCGTCACCGCGACGGTGGACGGCCGTACCGTCGCCGTGGGCAGCCCCGCCCGTCTGCTGGACGGCCGTCCGGACGAAGGGGCTGCCGAACTCGCCGCGCACCTGGAGGAAGACGGCCGTACCGCCGTGCTGGTCGTCCTCGACGGCACGCCCGTCGGCGCTCTGGGCATTGCCGACCGGCTGCGCACCGACGCCCGGGACACCGTCACCCGTCTCACCGCCCTCACCGGCTGCACACCGGTGCTGGTCACCGGCGACAATCCGCGCGCCGCCGCTCGCCTGGGCGCCGAGGCCGGGATCGGCGACGTCCGGGCCGGTCTGCTGCCACAGGACAAGGTGCGCGCGGTCAAGGAGATGGAAGGCGCCGGACGGAAGGTCCTCGTGGTCGGGGACGGGGTCAACGATGCGCCGGCACTGGCCGCCGCCCACACCGGCGTCGCCATGGGCAGAGCCGGCTCCGACCTCGCCCTGGAGACCGCCGACGCCGTCGTCGTCCGCGACGAACTCGCCACCATCCCCACCGCCGTGGCGCTCTCGCGCCGGTGCCGCCGCCTCGTGGCGCAGAACCTGGTGATCGCGGCAGTCTTCATCACCGGCCTCGTCATCTGGGACCTGACCGGCACGCTGCCGCTGCCGCTGGGCGTCGCCGGGCACGAGGGCTCCACCGTCATCGTCGGCCTCAACGGCCTGCGCCTGCTGCGCGACGCCGCCTGGACGCGCGCTCGCAACGATTGGTGAGCCACCGCGCATCGGATGCCCGGGCAGGCCGTCTTCGGCCACACCCCGCACGAGCAGGTCGTCGTCCTACCGCAGTCCGTACGTATGCAGACGACTTTCGGGGGCACGGCAGCCGAGCGCGTCGTCCCGGCGGTGCCGACTGCGACGCGGCACGGGGTGCGACAGGACGGGGGAACCCGGTGGGGGTATCGTCGGGCCGGTACCGCAGGACTCGTACGACCGGGAAATTCGAGGCAGCCGTGGATCGCAGCCGGACGCGCACACCGGGAATGTTCCGGCTGCTCGTGCTGTGTGCCGTCCTGTGCGGACTGTTCCTCATGCACGGCTCCCCGGCGAGCGCCGCCGAGGGCTGTCACGGCGGCATGGCCGTGACCTCGGAACCGCCCATGTCCATGACGGCCGGTGCCGGTCACACGGCCGTGCCGGAAGAACAGGGCATCCCCCGGACGGATTCCGCCGTGACCGGGATGAACGGCGAGTCGTGCGTATCCACCCACGCCCGCGACCGGCTGCTGCCGCTCCTGATGGCGCTGGGTCTCGTGATCCTGGCCGTGTGGGTGCTCGGGCGGCTGCGTCCGGCGGTGCGAGGACCGGCACGGCGGGGCCCGCCGTTCGCCGGCAGAGAGCTGCTGCTCCAGGTGTGCGTAGCGCGGACGTGACGGGTGTCCGCCGGTTCCCGGTCCTACGGCCGGACCGGCCCGAGCATCCTGCCCGTTTCGCGCGCCACCGATGTGGTGCGATCCACCTGGAAAGAACGTGTGATGTCCGTTTCCCTGTTTTCCGCTGCCCGCCGCCGCACGCTCGCGGCCGTCGGCACCGTCGCCGCACTCGCCCTGACGCTGGCGGCCTGCGGCTCCTCCGAAGGCTCCGACTCCGACGGCTCGTCCATGCCCGGCATGGACCACGGCTCCGCCGGCGCCTCCGCGCCGGCCACCCCCGGCGGTGCGTTCAACGACGCGGACGTGAGGTTCGCGCAGCAGATGATCCCGCACCACCAGCAGGCCGTCGAAATGGCGAAGCTGGCCGACGGCCGCGCCGCCGACCCCGAGATCAAGGAACTGGCCGCCGCGATCGAGAAGGCCCAGGACCCCGAGATCAACACCATGAAGGGCTGGCTGACGTCCTGGGGCAAGCCGCTGCCCGAGTCCTCGTCCCCGATGGGTGACATGCCCGGCATGGACCATGGCTCGGACGGCGGTTCGGGGATGCCCGGGATGATGTCCGACAAGGACATGAGCGACCTCGAAGGTGCCCAGGGCAAGGGCTTCGACAAGAAGTTCGCCCAGCTCATGATCGGCCACCATCAGGGTGCGGTCACCATGGCCGAGGACGAGCGGAAGAACGGCAGCAACGCCGACGCGAAGAAGCTCGCCGGCGCCGTCATCACCGCCCAGACCGCCGAGATCACGAAGATGAACGAGATCATCGCCAGGCTCTGACCCGTGGCACGGGTGCGGGCCTCCGTCCTGCTGAAGGCCCGCAGCCCCTGCCGTGCTCCTGCCGGTCCGGCCCTTACGCCTCCGCTCGCTCCGCTTCCGGCGCAGCGAGCAGCTCGCGCACCTCCTCCGCGGTGGTGTCCTGGAGCTCCTCCCCGAGGAGCAGCCAACGGGTGATGCCGACCGATTCCAGGAACGGCAGGTCGTGGCCGGCGATCAGCAGCGCACCCTCGTACGACCGGAGTGCGCTGGTCAGCTGACGCACACCGGCGATGTCGAGGTTGTTGGTCGGCTCGTCCAGCATCAGCAACTGCGGGGCCGGCGCGGCGAGCATCGTCGCGGCGAGCGCGGCACGGAAGCGCTCTCCGCCCGAGAGGGTGCCCGCCGGTTGTTCCGCGCGCTTCCCCTGGAACAGGAAGCGCGCGAGCTGGGAGCGGATGTGATTGTCGGTGACCCCGGGAGCCATGCGGGCCACGTTCGCCGCGACGCTCAGCTCCTCGTCCAGCACATCGAGCCGCTGGGGAAGGAACCGCAGCGGTACGAACGTCCTGGCCTCGCCGGACAGCGGAGCGAGCTCGCCGGTCAGGGTGCGCAGCAGCGTGGTCTTGCCGGCCCCGTTGCGCCCGACGAGTGCGATGCGTTCGGGCCCGTGCACCTGGAGGTTGCCCTGGCGCAGCCTGCCGAACCGAGGGCGCAGTTCGTGCAGGCTCAGCACGGCGCGGCCGGTGGGAACGGCGGTGTGGGGAAGGCTCACGCGGATCTCGGCGTCGTTGCGTACCGCGTCCGCGGCCTCCTCGCGGCGTTCGCGCGCCTCGCTGAGCCGCTCCTCGTGGACGCCGCGAAGCTTGCCCCCGGACTCCTGCGCGGACCGTTTCCGGCGTCCGGCGAGGATCTTCGGAAGGCCTCCGTCGGCCTCCGCCTTCCTGCCTTGGCGCTGACGGCGGGCCAGCTTCACATGGGTCTCCTCCAGTTCGCGTTTCTGCCGGCGCACGTCGGCCTCTGCGGCCCTCAACATCCGCCCGGCGGCCTCCTGTTCGGTGGCCAGGGCCTCCTGGTAGGCCGACCAGCCACCGCCGTACCAGCTCACGGACCCGGCGCGCAGTTCGGCGATGCGGTCCACGCGGTCGAGCAGTTCGAGGTCGTGGCTGACCACGACCAGTACTCCGGAGCGCCAGTTGTCGACTGCGTCGTAGAGCCTGCGGCGCGCGAACACATCGAGATTGTTGGTCGGTTCGTCCAGCAGAAGGACGTCGGGCCGTTCCAGCAGCAGGGCGGCCAGGCGCAACAGGACGGTCTCCCCGCCGGACATCTGGCCCACGGTGCGGTCCAGCTCCAGGTATCCGAGCCCGAGCGACCCCAGTGTCGCGAGGGCCTGTTCCTCCACGTCCCAGTCGTCGCCGATCGTCTCGAAGTGCTTCTCGTCCACATCCCCGGCCTCGATGGCGCGCAGCGCGTCGCGACGCTCGGCGATGCCCAGGGCCTCGTCCACCCGCAGTGTCGTGTCGAGGGTGATGTTCTGAGGAAGGTGGGCGAGGTTGCCGCCGACGGTCACCGAGCCCTGGGAGGGGCACAGCCGGCCGGCCAGCAGGCGCAGCAGTGTGGACTTGCCCGCGCCGTTGTTGCCGACGAGGCCGGTGCGGCCCCGGCCGATGCTGAGCGAGAGCCCGTCGAAGACGGTCGTGCCGTCCGGCCACTGGAAAGACAGGGCGGAGCAGGTGAGGGAGGCGCTGGGGGTGGTGGGTGTCGCCATGGTGATCCTCGCAGTCGTGAGCGCGGTGAAGGGGGCTTCGTATGCGAGCACCACGCAGCGACCGAAACGGGAACAGGTACGGCGGTCCAGAAGATCGAGGGACGGCTCATGCACCGAGGTCGCATCCACGCGGGGTCACGGGCAGGAGGAAACACTGCTACTGCGTGACGGGCGCACGACCGGAGTCGTACGGCGCGATGATCGCGAACCTCAGATGCGCAACGTCCACCTCTATCGGAGACAACAGGACAGCTCGACATCTTAACGATCCGGCGGGCGGAGGGCAACGCCTCGGTGCCGTGCGGGGGAGTGGCACGCGCGGACGGTCGGCCGGTCCTGCCGGGTGTGGCCGGCCCGACGGCGGTGCACCGGAGCGAGAACATGCGAAGAGCCAGTCAAATGTCTAATATGTGCGATTTCGTTAGACATGAGCTCTTGGGCAACAAAGAGGCATTTAGGGGGAGTTGCGATCTCTGAGCATTGCCCGAAATGCCCCTTTCTGACGCTGTGTGGCGTGAGTCACGTTCAGGCCTCGCGATGTCGTGGCGCGCCACCCGGTTCCCTTCTGTGCAAGGAAATTTGGCATTGCGATGTGAGGTGGCTTACTTCCCGTTCCGTGATTCGATCTTGCAAATGAATTGTGATCAAAAAATAGGGGCTTGTTCCCTTCGGTATTTCTCGCCTACGGTCACCGTCAATCCGGACGGAACGCCGAATCCTGCCGCCGTCCGAGAATCCAACCCAGTCACGTACGGCAGGAGCGGGGGACCCAGGTAAGCCGCCGAACCGGTATCCGGAACGGCTCGGGGTGAAGTCGCAATTGCATGCGGCCAGACATCTCCAGTCTGAACCCGACAGCTCACCTCGTAGGCGACGGAGAGGAATTCGCCATGCCCACCACGGGTAAGTACCGCCGTCGCAAGCCCACTTCGCTGACCCGCGGTTTCATCGCCGCGACCACGGGCGGAGCCGCGCTCGTGCTGCCGCTGTTCTGCGCCGGCTTCGCCTCGGCCGCGCCGGCCCAGGCTGCCACCGCCGAAAAGGCCACGGCGCCGGCCGCCGCCACCGCCAAGGAAATCTCCGTACAGAAGGCCGCGCCCACCACCTATTCAGTGATCTCGGGTGACACCCTTTCCAAGATCGCGAAGGGGTATTCCGTCAGCGGTGGCTGGCAGAAGCTGTACGAGGACAATCGAGAGACCATCGGTGACAACCCCACCCTGATTCACCCGGGCATGAAGCTGACCATCGGCGCCAAGGCCGGGTCCAGCGCTTCCACTGGCGTATCCGCCGTGAACAACGTCGCGGTATCGACCCCCGCCGCCCCCGCCAAGTACACCAACAATCTGGACGGCTGGATCAAGGAATCGCTGGCCGTCATGGCCCAGCACGGCATCCCCGGCAGCTACGACGGCATCCACCGCAACATCATGCGCGAGTCCTCCGGCAACCCCAGGGCCATCAACAACTGGGACTCGAACGCCGCCAAGGGAACGCCGTCCAAGGGGCTCCTGCAGATCATCGCCCCGACGTTCCGTGCCTACCACGTGCCCGGCACGTCGATGGACAGCTACGACCCGGTCGCCAACATCACCGCAGCGTGCAACTACGCGGCCGACAAGTACGGCTCGATCGACAACGTGTTCGGCGCCTACTGACGCACAACGACTCCTGACGGCGGTTCAGGACCGACGGGTTCACGAGTTCACGGGGCGCCGAGCAGGCCCCTCGTGAAGGACCGCACCCGCCGGTCAGGGACCGCCGTTCGGCCGCTTCCAGGGGCACCTACTCCGGCCTCCGGAGCGGTGGCCTGGGAACCGTGGCCGCTGCTCCTTCACGGACGGACTTCACCACCGCGTCGTGAAGGCGTCGGCTGTCGTCCTCGGAGCAGCACGGCACGGGGCTGCCCGACATGGTGAACCAGTCGATCGCACCCGTGTACTGCACAGTCACCTGGGCTACGTCATCGGCCCAGGTCGTGTGAACCGTCAGGTCCCCGGACAGGACGCCGACCTCGTCCGTCAGCACGCCACCATGCCCGGAGAACACACCGCGAGTCGTCCATGACGCCCAAGCCATGACTCCAGGCTGGCACCAAGTCCGTGGATGCGCACCCGCAGCCGGAGTGTGGGCACCCGAAGCCCGGTCGACGCGCACCCTCAGCCGTCCGCGCGCCGCGGTGCTCCGGGACGCCCACACCCTTCCGGATTCTGGAACGGGCGAAACTTTCCACCGGATTTCGCTGCGGTTCCCGCACCCGCCGATCGCCAACAGGATGACGCACTTTCAACGCCAAACCGTTGGATCGGATCGCCGAAACAACGAATTCCGTAGGTGAACAGCTCTTGACCTGCGGAACTCGTCAGGATTGCATGTCGCGCTGGGAGCGACGAAACCACTCACCACGTCCTCGTCTGGAGGCGATACCGCTCCCGCGCTCAGTCACCGCACCTGTTGATCGGAATCGCACGATGACCGAAACGCTCAGCGCTCCCCAGGCGCTGGCCCCCGCGACCGGCCCCATCCCACAGAAGCTCAAGCGTTCCATCGGCGTCGTGGGCGCAACACTGCTCACGCTCTCCTGCGTGACGCCCGCTTCGACACTCTTCGTGGTCGTACCGGACCTGTTCTCCAGCCTCGGCACATACACCGCCCTGACCATCGGCATCGGCTCGCTGCTCTGTATCGCGGTCGCCTTCTGTTACTCGGAACTGGGCACCCTCATCCCCAGTGCGGGCGGTGAGTACGCCATGGTGTCGACCATGGCGGGACGGCTGGCCGGGTGGCTCGTCTTCGTGCTCTCCCTGCTGGTCGTGATGATCGTGCCCCCGGTCATCGCCATGGGCACGGCCGACTACCTCGCTCCCGTGGTGCACATACCGGCCCCCCTCGCGGGCGCCGGAGTCATGGTGCTCGCCACCCTCGCAGGGCTCCTGGACCTGCGCGCCAACGCGTGGATCACCGGCATCTTCCTCGTCCTGGAAGTGATCGCGGCCGGCGTCGTCGCCGTTCTCGGCTTCGCGCACTCCGAGCGCGGAGCCTCCGCGCTGGTGCACGGTTCGGTCGCCTCGTCGGGTGGGACGAGCTCCACGGTCACCGCGATGATGGTCGTCTCCGGGCTGGCGATCGCGCTCTTCATCACCCAGGGCTTCTCCACGGCCGTCTACCTCTCGGAGGAGCTGGAGAATCCCCGACGCAACGTGGCCCGTACCGTCCTCGCCACCCTCGCGATCTCCACGGCGGTCATCCTCGTCCCGGTCATCGCCATCACGCTCGGCGCCCCGGACCTCGCGGCCCTGACCTCGGGCGACCTCAACACCATGGTCGCCGCCTGGTCCAACTCGGCCGTCGGCACGTTCGTCAGCCTCTGCGTCGCCCTCGCGATCATCAACGCGGGCATCGTGATGGTCATCCAGAACTCACGGGTCCTGTTCGCCTCCGCCCGCGACAAGGCATGGCCCGAGCCGGTCAACAACGCCCTGTCCCGGCTCGGCCGGTTCGGCTCCCCGTGGGTCGCGACCCTGGTCGTCGGCGTCCCCGGCGCGGCGCTCTGCTTCGTCAACCTCGACACCCTTTACGGCGTCACCGGCGTCTCCGTCACCGGCATGTACCTGCTGGTCGCGGTCGCCGCCCTGCTCTGCCGCCGCGGGGCGCACCGCGAGGCGCCCGCCTGGCGCATGCCGCTGTGGCCGGCGATCCCCGTGCTGCTCATCGCCGTGCTCGCGTACATCCTGACCCAGCAGGAGACCGAGTACCTGCTGTGGACCGGCGGAATCACCGCGGTCGCCACGCTCTACTGGGCGCTGTATCTGCGGCCCCGCCAGGAGACCCGCTGGCTGGTCAGCATTCCGGAGGACATGCAGCCCTGACCGGACGACCGGGGTCCGCGGCCGACGTCCCGCACCCCGTCCGCCCGGCTCCGCCGTCACCCCCGCTCCGCCGTCACCTCATGACGGGCGTCGGGGGTGGCGGCGTCGGTGCTGCGGGAATCCACGGGACACCCGGGTGTCACGTCCAGATGCCGGTGATGTCGGACGCCGAGGCCGCGTTGCCTGCGTGCGTCGTCAGACCGGCCAGGTCCTCCAGGGTGCGGAGCACGTCGTAGTGGTTGCAGGTGGCACCGCTGGAGCTGCCCGGGATGACGTGCTCGCCGTAGAGGACAGTGGGGATGTGGTTGCCCGACCATGTGCTTCCCTCGTCGAACGTGACGACCAGGAGGCTGTTGTGGGTCCTGGCCCAGTCGGCATAGGCACCCAGCTTGTTCTTGATCCAGGTGTCACCGGTGGAGACCGGGCAGGTGTGCATGTCGTCGCACAGGTTCGGCACGACGAACGAGACCTTCGGCAGCTCGGTGAAGTCGGCCGGGAACTGCGCCATGGTCTTCGCGGTGCTGGTCGGCACATTGGAGAAACCGAACCAGGGGTTGTGCCGTTGCGCGTAGCCGCCGCTGCTGCAGACCGTCGAACCCTGGCGGGGCAGCGACTCGTTGTAGCTGGCCCAGGTCTTCCCGGCAGCGATCAGCCCGGCGGCGAGATTGGGTGCGGACAGGGAACCGACACCCGTACAACTGTCCTTGGTGCGGCCCTGGTCGGAGCCGGAGAACAGCATGTAGTAGTTCGGCTCGCTGGGGTGCGTGAGCGCGAAGGACCGGGTGAGGTCGGCGCCGCCCGCCTTGAGGGTGTTGTTGATGTACGGGGCGTCCGGGCTGCCGATCACCTGGTTGTAGCCGTGGTTCTCCATCACCACGACCACTACGTGATCGGGGGCCGGGAGACCGGCAACCTGCGCGGTGGAACCGGTGGTGGCCCAGAGGCCGATCGAGGCGGCGGCGAGCGCCACGGCCCCGGCCGGCCCGGTGAGAGGACGCCGCTTGTGCCGGGACGCCTCGACCTCGGCCATGACGGTCCTCCGGACAGCAGTGACGAGCACACGGTGCCGCGACCCCGGCAGCCACCGGATGGCCCCGGCCGCGTCCTGTGCCTGAAGAGCGGACGAATCCTGAAGAGCGGACGAATCCTGAAGAGCGGACGAACCCTTCCCCACCAGTCTGCCGCGCCCACTCCGCGTCACGCCGCGCTCCCGTAGCGCCCGATCGCCTGACCGCGGACGGTCCGGCGGCCCGGCGGCCGAGCGGGCGCACCCGTGGGCCATCAAGGTGGAGTCAGGGCATCGTCACTGCCACCACATCGGAACACGGGGAGTCGGAGCGAGATGAGTGTCGAGCGGGTGGGAATCGTCGTCCACCAGGGCCATCCCGAGGCCGTTGTCGCGGCGCGCGTCGTACGCGACTGGTGCGCGGCCGAGGACATTCCGTGCACGGACATCGACGTGTGGCGCGACGACGCACGCCGGCGCGGCGGACGGGAGGAGGCCCATGTCGCGGGCAACCCCGACCTCATCGTGACACTCGGCGGCGACGGGACCTTTCTGCGCGGCGCCAGGATCGCGGCCAAGCACCACGGCGCCGTCCTCGGGATCGACCTGGGCCGGGTCGGCTTCCTGACCGAGGTGCCGGTCGAGGACGTCGTCCGGGCACTCGATGCCGTCCACCGCGGGCGGGCGGACGTCGAGGAGCGCATGACGCTGACGATGAGGACCTCCCGGGTGCTGAAAGTCCCCAAGGACATCGATGCCCTGATGGGCTACGGACGACGCCCGATGCTGCCGCCTCCCCAGGTCGACCGGGAGGCCGAGGCCGGGGAGGAGGGCTGGGGAGTGGCGCTGGACGTCACGGCCCTCAACGACGTCGTCGTCGAGAAGCTGGCACGCGACCGGCAGGTGAGTCTCGGCGTGTACATCGGCGGCCGGCTCCTCGCCTCGTACTCGGCCGACGCCGTCATCATGGCGACCCCCACCGGGTCGACCGCCTACAGCTTCGCCGCCGGTGGTCCGGTGGTCTCACCACGCATGGACGCCGTCGTCTTCACACCCGTCGCACCGCACATGACCTTCAACCGCACCGTGGTCGCCGCACCGGACGAACCGGTCGCGGTGCGGGTCCTGCCCCATTCGGGGCAGGGCGCGGTCACGATCGACGGGCAGCTGCGCGGCGTACTGGACGCCGGGGACTGGCTCGGGGTGTACGCGGCCCCACGCCGTCTGCGTGTCATCAGGCTCGGCCCGCACGATTTCTACGGGCGGCTGCGCACACGTCTCCGCCTCACGGATGCCCCGGCCACGGCCGCCGACGGGGAGAGCGCACCCCTCTTCCGCCGCCACGACGGCCCCGTCCCGCACGACTTGGCCCACCTCCATCTCTCCCCGGCGGCCCGGGACGCGGCCGCTGACCGCTGACCGCGCGAGGGAGGGCCGCTCGGCATCGGGTACGCCGACATCAGCGACGCGGACCGGGCGTCGGTCGTTGCCCTCCATCCCCGCCCCGACTTCAAGCAGCGCATCCTCCGGGCCTTCACCGAAGGCATCGCAGCCAAGCCGGACACCACCCTCGGCAATGTGAAGGCCGATGTCCCGGAGCGTTACGCACCCGGATTCGAGCGGGGCAACTTCGTGGACACCATCCTGGATTCCCCCTGGCCGGAGCAGCGCGCCCCACACGGCACGCAAGCCGGTGTGCGCCCGCCTCCGGGCGCAACGTCAGCGTTGGCCGCGAGAGCCACCGGGCGGGGCGGTGTTCACGGGTGAGCGGGCAGCTCGTACGGTCCTGAGGCGTGCGCCCGTCCCACCGCCGCCTACGGGAAGGCCATGCTGTGCACACCACCGTGGCGGCTACGGCCGAGGCTGCGGCCACCGTCAGCAAGTGGCTTGACTGTGTTGTCTGTTGCATGACGGTTCCCTGCCAATTGTTCGATCGTTCGGTGGTGTCAGGAGTACATGCGGCGCTTTACGCACCGGCCCACGTACAGGGAGAACGCCCGGGAGTGCGCCGAGGTGACGAACCGGCGAGCGCACCGCCCTTTGCCTGCAACCGGCGGGATGCCGGAAACGTCGTTGCAAGAAGTGCGACCGCACGAGAAGACAGGCTGTACAAGCGTGAGAAGACAGGCTGCACGCGAAGGAAGGCGGGAGATCTTGAAGCCGAGCAGGGGCGCGTCACGCCGAGCGGTACTCGCCGGCGGTCTGGGGGCGGCGCTGGCCACCGTCCCCATGACATCGGCCGCGTACGCCGCCGGCCCGGGGAGCGGGGCGGCGCGGAAGTTGCACGACCTGGAACGGGCGCATGCCGCGCGGCTGGGGGTGTTCGGGTGGAACACGGTGACGGGCAGGGCCGTCCTCCACCGGGGGGATGAGCGCTTCCCCATGTGTTCGGTGTTCAAGACGCCGGCCGTCGGGGCCGTCCTGAGAGACCTCGACCATGACGGGACGTTCCTTTCCAAGGTCATTCACTACACGGAGCAGGACATCAAGAGGTCGGGAGGCGCGCCCGTGACCGGTCTGCCCGAGAACCTCGCGCACGGGATGACGGTCGAGGACCTGTGCGGCGCGGCCATCACGCACAGCGACAACACCGCGGCGAACCTCCTGCTGGAGGAGCTCGGCGGACCGACGTCCGTCACTCGCTTCTGCCGGTCCATCGGTGACGAGGTGACCCGGCTCGACCGCTGGGAGCCGGAGCTGAACTCGGCGGAACCAGGACGTCCGACCGACACCACCAGTCCCCGGGCCATGGGCCGGACCTACGCGCGGCTCGCACTCGGGGACGCCCTGGAGGCGGGGGACCGGAAGCGGCTGACCGGGTGGCTGCTGGCCAGCACGACCGGCGGCAACCGCCTGCGCGCCGGCCTTCCCGAGGACTGGACCGTCGGCGACAAGACCGGCACCGGCAACTACGGGACCACGAACGACGTGGGCATCGCCTGGCCGTCCCACCGGGGGCCGCTCGTGATGGCTGTGCTGTCCACTCGGCACGAGGAGGACGCCGAGGCGGACGACCACCTGATCGCCGAGGCAGCCACCATCCTGGCGGCGGCCCTCACCTGACGCCGGCGACCACACCCACCACCTACGCACCTGATGGACCGTGGCGGCCACAACAGGGCTCGCCTGCCCCGTGACCTGGGGGAGTGCCGTCAGCGAGCGTGTCACCGCGAAGGTAGCCTCTCCCGATGCGTATCGGGATCATCGGCACCGAGAACACCCATGTCGACCACATCGTCGGCCACCTCAACATTCACGAGGCGGGCGGCGACGCCCGCGTCGTGGCTCTCAGCGGCGGGCACAGTCGGCGCAACGACATGCTGGCAACCACCGCAGGGGTGGAGAGGATTGTCGACGAGCCCACCGCCCTGCTCGGGCTGGTGGACGCCGTCATCGTCGCGGACCGGTACGGCGCGCACCACCGCGACCTGGCCATCCCCTTCCTGACCGAGGGGCTTCCGGTGTTCGTGGACAAGCCGCTGGCCTGCACCGTCGAGGACGCCCGGGCCATGACGGACACCGCGCTCGCCCATGACGCGCCGCTCACGTCGTCCTCGGCACTCCGCTGGATCCCCGACGCCGACGCACTGGTGGCCCGGTCCGTGCGGGCCGGCCGGCCGCACGCGGTCGTCATGTCCGGGCCCGCCGATCCCGACAGCGAGTACGGCGGGATCTTCTTCTACGGCATCCACCCGGTTGACCTCGCCCTCCGGCTCGCCCCCGGCGAGATCTCCGACGTACGCACGGATACCACCGACACCACGGTCACCGCTTCATTCACCGCGGGCGGCACCCGTGTCGTCGTGAATTTCGTCAAGCCGAACGACAGGGACCAGATCCCGTTCCACGGAATGACGTTCACTCAGGACACCATGGTTCAGCAGACGCTCACCCTCGGCGCGCAGTACTGCGTACCGGGCCTCGAAGCGTTCCTGGAGATGGTCCGTACCGGCAGGCCACCGATCGGCTACGGGGACTTGCTGCGCCCCATCGAGGTTCTGGAGTCCGTCGCCGCCGCCCTGCGTTCACCGGCGGCCGACCTTCCTTGAGGCCACGGGGTCGGCGCCCGTCATCCGGCCGGTCAGGGGGCTTTCGTCGGCCTCGATGCGCTTCGCCAGGCGCTCGCCGCTCCGGATCCGGCGTTTATGAGCCACGGCAGACCCCCATCGCGAGTCGGCGGGACCGAGGCCGAAGCCACGCCGCCGCAGTGGCCGGGGCGAGTGGGATCCCGGGCAGCAGAGGAAGTATTTCTCCGGCCGGGGCGGCCTTTTCCCGGTGTCCACGGCCTCCCGGGCCCGCGCCGGCCGGTCGAAGAGCGCGCATCCGGAAAGGAGAATGGAAAGTCCCAACAAATTATCAGTATTACTAGTAACCCGCTGAAGGGTGGGTCGAATTATTCGCATTCGGCCCGGCTGGTCCGCCCGGGTCATTGGGAATCGGACGGTGTGGCGAATTCCCGCCCTGTCTGTCCGGCGCGGCAGGACGAGGCTTGAATCCGACGGTTGGGAGCGCCCGGCAGGGAAAAGGAAAAAGAGCGGGCTTGCCCGGCGGTCCCGACCGGGTCCGCAGAGTCCGTACAGGAGGCCGTAAGGCAGTTTCACATCAGTCTCCGGACGCACGTTTTTCACGCGTGAAAACCGGCGTCAGATGCATCGCTCTGGTGTGCCCGCAGGTAGTCATCAAGCAGTTCCTCTTTCGAGGTCTGCGCATTCTTGTGTACTGGTTCCTCCACAAAGGTGCTGCGGATGGAAAATTGCGAACCACTGCCCGGTGGTGTTCCGGAGCCGCATAGCGGTCCGGCGTGGCAGAAGGGATCCTCTGTACGTTCGGCGCACACTGCTCTCCGCGTGTCGGCGTACCCCTTCCTGCTGGTGGCCACGGTTTTGGTGGCTACGGCTGCTCTCTGTCTCGACTGGGATCCGGGCCGCGTGAGCCCGCTCTTCCTGCTCGGCACGATCGCTTACCTCGCCGCGCTCGAACGCCTGATTCCGCACCAGCGCTCCTGGCATCCGAGCCCCGGCGAATGGCGCTGGTACGGCGCCTACTTCCTGCTGACGACGGCGGCCAGCGCCCTGGCGCAATACCTCGTCACCACGGCTGTCGCCATGGTGACGCCCGACGCACCGGCGCTCCACCTCGGGGCCGAAATTCCCGCAGCTCTGCTGACGGGATCACTGGCCAGTTACCTTGTGCACCGGCTGGGTCACGTCAACCGGATATTGTGGCGACTGCACGGTGTGCACCATGTTCCACAGAAAGTAAACGTCGCCAATAACGGGGTCAATCACGTTCTCGACATCGTCCTTGCGCAGGGGGCTGTTCAATTGTCTCTGGCGCTCGTCGGGTTCTCCCAGGACTCCGTATTCGTCGTGGGTCTCTTCGTGGCCGCACAGGGCTATTTCGTCCACGCCAATATCGATGTGCGCATCGGCCGGCTCAATCATGTGCTCGCCAGCCCCGAACAACACCGCCTGCACCACAGCATCGATCTGTCCGAAGCGGGCCATTACGGATCGGATCTGTCGATCTGGGACCACCTCTTCGACAGCTACACGTGGCGGCCCGGCCGTGAGCCGATCGCGGTCGGCATCGGCGACCCCGCGTCGTTCCCTCCGACCGGTGAGATCGCCACAACCCTTCTCCATCCCTGGCGCCGTGCGAAGAGAGCCGGGGCCGGCTCCGCCTGACCGGTTGCTCTTCTCCGGAAATCCGTACCGCCCCCTCGCATCCATGCCGTGCAGCGGCGTCACGACTTGAGGAGTACGAACTTGCCCGACGTGAACAGTGCATCTGTGAGCGACAAAGTAGCGATCATCGGCATGGGCTGCCGACTGCCCGGCGGTGCGTCGGACCATCGCACTTACTGGCAGAACCTCATGGACGGCAAGGACTGCATCACACCGACACCGGCGGACCGCTACGACGTCACGACGCTCGGCAGCAGGCACAAGGAGAAGCCGGGGCGCCTGATCGGTGGCCGAGGCGGATACATCGACGGTTTCGACGAGTTCGACCCCGGCTTCTTCGGCATCAGCCCGCGCGAGGCCGACCATATGGACCCTCAGCAGCGCAAACTGCTGGAGGTGGCCTGGGAGGCGCTGGAGGACGGCGGCCAGCGGCCCGCGGAGCTGGCCGGAAGCAATACCGCCGTGTTCGTCGGCGCGTTCACGCTGGACTACAAGATTCTCCAGTTCTCCGATCTGGGCTTCGGCTCGCTGGCCGCGCACACCGCCACCGGCACCATGATGACGATGGTCTCGAACCGTCTCTCGTACTGCTTCGACTTCCGCGGCCCCAGCCTGTCGATCGACACGGCGTGCAGTTCCTCCCTGGTGGCGGTGCACCTCGCCTGCCAGAGCCTGAACAACCGGGAGACCGATCTCGCGCTGGCCGGTGGCGTCCTGCTGCACATGGCACCGCAGTACACCATCGCCGAGACGAAGGGCGGCTTCCTGTCGCCCGACGGCCGCTCGCGCACGTTCGACGCCGCGGCCAACGGCTACGTACGGGCCGAGGGCGTGGGCATGGTCGCGCTGAAGCGGCTCGACGACGCCGTACGCGACGGCGATCCGATCCACGCGGTGATCCTCGGTACGGGGGTCAACCAGGACGGCCGCACCAACGGGATCACCGTGCCCAGCGCGGACGCCCAGACCGCTCTCGTCCGACGTGTGTGCGCCGCAGCCGGCATCGCACCCGGCGCCCTGCAGTACGTGGAAGCACACGGCACCTCGACGCCGGTCGGCGACCCGATCGAGGCGAACGCACTGAGCCGTGCGCTGGCAGTGGGCCGCAGACCCGGTGCCACGTGCTACGTCGGGTCCGTCAAGACGAACATCGGGCACACCGAAGCGGCAGCGGGCATCGCCGGACTGATCAAGACCGTGCTCTGTCTCAAGCACCGCCGTATCCCGCCCCACATCAACCTGGAGCGGATCAACACCGCCATCGACCGGGACTCCTCTCCGTACCTGATCCCGACCGAGCCGACCGACTGGCCCGAGCACGACGGACCCGCACGCGCCGGGGTGAACTCGTTCGGCTTCGGTGGGACCAACGCGCATGTCGTGCTGGAAGAAGCGCCCGAGCGGGCGGGACAGCAGACCGCGCCCCGCGAACGCGCCTGGAACATTCTTCCGTTGACCGCCCGGACCCCGGACGCCCTGCCGGAGGTGGCAGCGGGCATCCGCCGTGAACTGGCGGGGGTCCACGGGCCCGAGGTGCCCCTGCCCGACCTCGGGTACACGCTTGCCCGCCGCCGCCAGCACCTTGAGTCGCGGCTCTCCGTCGTGTACTCCTCACGGGCCGATCTCGACGAGGGACTCGCCGCCTTCCTGCAGGGCGAACCGCACTCCCGAGTGGTCCACGGCAGGCAGCTCGACACCGAACAGCGCCGCCTCGTCTGGGTGTTCACCGGCATGGGGCCGCAGTGGTGGGGCATGGGCCGCCAACTGTTCGAGGGCGATGAGGTGTTCCGGGACGCGGTCACCCGCTGCGACCTGGCCATCCGCAAACTGGCGGGCTGGTCGCTGATCGAGGAGATGACGGCCGGCGAAGCCGCATCGCACATGGGCGAGACATGGCTCGCGCAGCCGGCCAACTTCGCCGTTCAGGTGGGACTCGCGGCGATGTGGCGGCAGTACGGTGTGCGGCCCGACGCCGTGGTCGGTCACAGCACCGGCGAGATCGCCGCCTTCTACGAGGCGGGGGTCTACACCCTGGAGGACGCGGCGAGGATCGTGGTGCATCGCAGCCGGCTCCAGCAGCGGCTGACCGGAACGGGCACCATGCTCGCCGTCAGCCTCCCCGAGGAGGAGGCGCAGTCCCGGGCGGCCGCGTACGGGGACCGGGTGTCCGTGGCCGCGGTCAACAGCCCCTCGGCGGTCACGCTGGCCGGGGACCGGGACGCGCTGGCCGAACTGGCGGACGGGCTGCGGGCAGAGCAGGTCTTCGCCAAGTTCCTGTCGGTGCAGGTTCCGTACCACAGCGCCGGCATGGAGGCGATCAAGGACGAACTGCTGACCGCACTGGACGGGCTCGACCCACGGGCGGCGACGGTTCCGCTGTATCTGACGGGCCAGGAGGGCACGGCCCACGGCAGCGAGCTGGACGCGGACTACTGGTGGAAGAACGTCCGCCACCGCGTCCGCTTCCGCTCGGCCGTCGACCGGCTCGCCGACGACGGGTACGGGCTGTTCCTGGAGGTCGGTCCGCATCCGGTGCTCGGCCACTCCATCCGTGAATGCCTCGACGGCCGGAGCACAGCCGTGCACACCGTTGCGTCGATCCGCCGCCAGGAGAACGAACCGGAACGCTTCGCCGCCTCGCTGGCGCAGCTGCACACCTTCGGCGTACCCGTCGCGTGGGACACCCTGCACACGACGGGCAGTCCGGTGGCGCTTCCCCGCTACCCGTGGAAGCGCGACCGGTACTGGACGGAGCCCGGTCCCGTCGCGCAGGTCCGCCTCGGCCGTGCCGACCATCCCCTGCTGGGCCGTCGCACGACGCACCCCGAACCGACCTGGCATACGACACTCGACACCGAGCGGTTGCCCTACCTCGGCGACCACCGCATCCAGTCCGCCGTGGTCTTCCCGGCAGCGGGGTATGTGGAGATGGCCACGCAGGCGGTCCGCTCCCTGACGGGCGGCACCCACGTCGTGCTGACGGACATCGAATTCCGCAAGGCGCTCTTCCTGCCCGAGGGCGAGGACCGGGCCGTGCGCCTGACGCTCTCCTCGCAGAACGCGGCGTTCATGATCGCTTCGGCAGGCGGGTCAGGCGGGTCAGGCGGGTCAGGCGGGTCAGGCGGGTCAGGCGGGTCAGGCGGGGGAGACGGCGACCGGGCCGTGCACGCGAGTGGCGTCGTACGCTCCGGACAGCCGCGCCCGGCCGCCCCCGCAGTCGACACCGCGGCCCTCCGGGCACGCACCCGGCGCCGGCTGGTCGGCGAGGACTGCTACGCGGAGCTGGCCGCCATGGGGTACCACTACGGCCCCGCGTTCCGTGCCATCGAGGAGGTATGGATCGGCTCCGGAGAGGTCCTCGCCCGGCTCCGCCCGCCTTCGGCGATCGGCGACGGGGCGGCCCGGCACCACATCCATCCCGTGCTGCTCGACGCCTGCTTCCAGGCGTTGCTGACGACGCAGCTCCCGGACAAGGGTGAGGACCGGCAGACCTCCGGCATCCGCCTGCCCCTGTCCATCGACGAGGTGTGCCTCGCCCCGGTCGGCGACCGGCCGATCTGGGTGCATGCCACGGTGACCCGCAGCGGCACGGACGAACTCGTCGGGGACATCGCCGTCCATACGGACAGCGGTGAACCCCTGGGCGGCGTCCGTGGATTCCGCGCAGCCGACGTGGAGAAGGCGTCCACGGCGGTCGGCCTGAACACGATTGATTCCTGGCTCGCCGAGACCGTCTGGATCGACCGGCCCTTCGACACGGACACGGAAACAGTCACGGAAGCAGTCACAGACACCGGCGAGGGCGAGTGCGGTGCCGGTGCCGACTGGCTGGTGTTCGCCGACAGCCAAGGCGTCGGCGACGAGCTGAGCGCCCTGCTCGCCGCGCGCGGCGTGCGTTGTCACCTCGTGCGCCCGGGGAAGACATACCAACGGGTGGGCGACGGAAAGGAGTTCATCGTCTCGCCGGGGTCCGCCACGGACCTGGAACGGCTCTTCGCCGACCTGGACGAGGGCGGGAAGCGCGGCGAGAACGGCAAGGCACCCATCGGCACCCTCGTGCACCTGTGGAACCTCGACCGGCCGCACCTCGCCTCGGCCTCGCACCAGGACGTCGTAGAGCACCGCGACACCGGGGCGTATTCACTGGTCGCGCTCGCCCGGACGCTCCTCCGGCGCGGGACCGGCGGCCGGCTGCACATCGTGACCCGCGGCGCGCAACGCGTCGAGCCGGGGGAGGGTGTCGAGCCGCTGGGAGCGCCCGCCTGGGGAGTCGGACGGGTGCTCAGGCACCAGGAGCTGCTCTCCCATCGGGGAAAACTGATCGACCTGGATCCCGGCCGACAGGGACACGAGGGACGCCGGGCCGACGCCCGGGCGTTGCTGCGCGAGGCACTCACCGACGACGAGGAGGAGATCGCGCTGCGCGGCACCGCCCGCCTCACCAGCAGGGTGCGGCGGGCCGAAGGACTGACGCGTCCCCTTCCGCTGCGCCTGCGCGCCGATGCCAACTATCTGGTCACCGGGGCCTTCGGGGCGCTCGGCCGGCTCCTGTGCCGGACACTCGTACGGCGCGGCGCGCGCAGCCTGATCCTGATCGGACGCACCGCGCTGCCCGAGCGCCGCGCCTGGCGCGGACTCGCCCCCGACACCGCCCCCGGCCGTGCCGCGGCCTTCGTCAGGGAACTGGAGGCGCTCGGCGCCCGGATCGTCCTGGCGCCGCTCGACATCACCGACGAGACCGCGCTCACGGACTGGCTCGACGCTCACCGGCTCACCGACCCGCTGCCGGTCCGCGGGGTGTTCCACCTGGCCGGCCAGGTCCGCGACACACTCGTCACGGACATGGACCACCGCACCTTCGCCGAGGCCCACGACCCCAAGGCCATCGGCGCACATCTGCTGCACCGGCATCTGCGGGACGAACCGCTCGATCACTTCGTCCTGTTCGCCTCGATCGCCTCCCTGCTGACCACGGCGGGCCAGACCAACTACGCCGCCGGGAACGCGTTCCTGGACGCGCTGGCCCAGCACCGTCGCGCGCTCGGGCTGCCGGGGCTCAGCATCGACTGGGGACCGTGGGCCACCGGCATGATCGAAGAGCTCGGACTCGTCGACCACTATCTCCACAGCCGCGGCATGAGCTCACTCGCACCGGACGTCGGCATGGCGGTGCTGGAACGCGTCATCGGTCAGGACCGGGCCCAGCTGCTCGTTGCGACGGTCGTCGACTGGCCGGTGTTCCTGGCCTGGTACGCCTCCCCGCCCTCGCTGGTGGCCGAACTCGCGGCGGCCGCCTCCGCCGGTACGGTCGAAGCGGGCACGGGCGACGGCATCCTCGACGCCTTCCGCACCGCGGACGCGGCGGAACGCCTGGCCCTGGTGACTCGGCGGTTCACCACGGTGGCCGCCTCGGTGCTGCGGACGAGCCCCGATCAGATCGATCCGCACGCGGGCCTCAACGCGCTGGGACTCGACTCGCTCCTGGCGATGGAGCTGCGCGCCCGGCTCGGCGCCGAACTCGGCGTCGCCCCGCCCGTGGTGGCTCTGCTGAGCGGTACGCCGGTCGTGGGGGGGGGGGCCCCCGGCCCCCCCCGCCCGGGCCGGGGCGGGGGGGGGGGGGGCCGGGGGGGGGACCAAGCCGGCGGGGGGGGGGTGCAACAACCAGCCCCCCCCACCCCCGACCCACAC
>NZ_JBHVSY010000015.1:0-80855 GCF_042884935.1 Streptomyces sp. NPDC058092 | reverse complement strand
ACACCCGCGGGGGCGCGGCCGTGGGGGGCGCCGGCCCCACGCCCCGGGCCCCGGCGGCGGGGGGGGGGTGGGAGCCCTTGCGGGCGAACGGGGGGGGCGCGCCCCCCCTCGGGGGGCGGCGCCCCCCCCGGGGGGGCTCGGGGGAGGGGTACGCCGTGCGGGGCCGTGGTACCCCGGGCCCACGACGGCCTGGCCGAGTCGGTGGCGTTCGAGTCCGGCGGTGACGACAAGGCGGCGGTCGAGGTCTTCCACGACGAGCTCCGCCATCCGCTGACGCAGAACCAGAAGGCCCTGTGGTTCCTCAGGCAGCTCAACCCCGAGGGCTACGCGTACAACATCGGTGGCGCCGTCGAGGTCCGCGTCGCGCTCGACCCCGACCTGATGTTCGAGGCCGTCCGCTGCCTGGTCGCACGTCACCCCGCGCTGCGAACCAACTTCCTCACGGTGGACGGCCTGCCGCTCCAGCAGGTGTCGCCGGACCGGAGCCCGGACGTCGCGCTGTTCGACGTACAGGACCAGGAGTGGGACGACATCCACCGGACCATCGTGGCCGAATACCGCAGGCCGTACGACCTCGAGCGCGACCCGCTGTTCCGCTTCCGCCTCTTCAAACGCGGCCACGACCGTTGGGTGATCATGAAGGCGGTCCACCACATCGTCTCCGACGCGATCTCCACGTTCACCTTCATCGAGGAGCTCCTCGCGGTCTACGAGGGTCTGCGCCAGGGCCGTGCGCCCTCGCTGCCCCCCGTCACCGCCCGCTACCTGGACTTCCTCAACGCGCAGAACCGCTTCCTGGCCGGTGCCGCGGCGCACCGGATGCTCGACTACTGGCGCTCGCATCTGCCGGCCGAGGTGCCTGCCCTGGAGCTCCCCGCCGACAAACCCCGGCCGGCCGTACAGACACACAACGGGGCCTCGGAGTTCTTCGTACTGGACACGGCTCTCACCGCCCGTGTGCACGCACTGGCCCGCGCGCACGACGTGACCCCGTTCATGGTGCTGCTCAGCGCCTACTACGTGCTGCTCCAGCGCTATTCCGGGCAGGATCACGTCATCGTGGGCAGCCCGGTGACCGGCCGGACCGAGCAGGAGTTCGCTTCCGTCTACGGCTACTTCGTCAACCCGCTCCCGCTGCACGCGGACCTGTCCGGCGAGCCGTCGGTCGCCCAGCTGCTGCAACAGGTCCGTACGACCGTACTGGGCGGCCTCGACAACCAGGAGTACCCGTTCGTCCTGCTGGTGGACAAGCTGGGGCTCCAGCACGACCCCAGCCGTTCCGCGGTGTTCCAGGCCATGTTCATCCTGCTGACCCACAAGGTCGCCACCGAGAAGTACGGCTATCGGCTCGAATACATCGAACTGCCCGAGGAAGAGGGGCAGTTCGATGTCACCCTGTCCGTCTACGAGGACGAGGCGGACCACCGGTTCCACTGCGTCCTCAAATACAACACGGACCTGTTCCTGCCGGAGACCATGCGGCGGATGGCATCGCACTACACCACGCTGCTCGACAGCATGACCCGGGCACCGGCCGACCACCCCACGACCCGGCTGGAGATGCTCGGTGCCCAGGAGCGCGAGCGGCTGGTCGGAGAGTGGAGCGGCGCCGCGCGCACCGCTCTGCCGGCCGGAGCCGGGGAGCGGGAGGCGGATCGTGTCCGCCCGGTCCATCAGCTGATCAGCGAGGCCGCCGCCCGCTGCCCGGACGCGGTCGCCGTCACGGTCCCCTCGCGTCGCGGGGCGGCCCTCCGGCTGACGTACGCGGAACTGGACCGTCGCTCCGGGGAACTGGCCCGGCGGCTGCGCGGGCTGGGGGCGGGGGCCGGCTCGGTGGTGGCACTGTGCCTGGACAAGTCGCCCGACCTCGTCGTCGCGCTGCTCGCGGTGCTCAAGGCCGGTGGCGCCTATCTCCCGATCCTGCCCGACCACCCGGCCGACCGCGTCGCCCACACCGTGCGGACCGCGGCCGCCCGACTCGTCGTCGTCGAGGACGAGGCTTCCCGGGACCGGATGGCAGGGCTCCCTGCCAAGACGCTGACCCTGCGGGAACTGTACGGGGCGGAGCCCGGGACGGACGGCCGGCGGACGCCTTCGGCCGGCGCCGACGACTTCGCGGGCCTCGACTCACCCGCGTACGTCATCCACACCTCCGGTTCGACCGGGCACCCCAAGGCCGTGCAGGTCAGTCACCGCAATCTCGCCTCGGCGTACGGAGCCTGGCTCCAGGAGTACCGGCTGGACCGTGACGTGCGGGTGCACCTCCAGATGGCGGCCCCGTCGTTCGACGTCTTCACCGGCGACCTGGTGCGCGCCCTGTGCTCCGGCGGCAACCTGGTGCTCGTCGACCGCGATCTCCTCTTCGACACCGAACGCCTCTACCGCACCATGCGCGAAGAGCGCGTCGACTGCGCCGAGTTCGTCCCCGCTGTCGTACGCGGCCTCATGGACCACTGCGAACGCGAGGGCCTGCGGCTGGACTTCATGCGTCTGCTGGTCGTCGGGTCCGACGCGTGGAAGGCCGGGGAGTACCGACGGCTGCGCGGGCTGTGCGGACCGCACACCCGCCTGATCAACTCCTACGGGGTCACCGAGGCCACCATCGACAGCGCCTGCTTCGAAGGACCCGTCGACGACCTGGAACCCGGCCGCACGGTGCCGATCGGGCACCCCTTGACCAACAGCACGCTCCATGTGCTCGACCGGCACGGCGAGCCCGTGCCGCCCGGGGTACCGGGCGAACTGTGGATCGGCGGCGAAGGCGTCGCACTCGGCTATGCCGGCGACCCCGAGCAGACCGCCGAACGCTTCGTGACCCGGACACTGAGCCGGGAGCCGGGCGCCGGACCCGTACGCCTCTACCGGAGCGGCGACGCGGCGCGCTGGGACGCGAACGGACGGGTCCATCTGCTCGGCCGGGTCGACGGCCAGGTCAAGCTCCGCGGCCACCGCATCGAGATCGGCGAGATCGAGGCCCACCTCGCCCAGTGGCCCCGGCTGGCCCGGACGGTCGTCACCGTGCGCCCCGACGCCCGGGGGGAGGATGTGCTCTGCGCCTACTGCGTACCGGCGGACGGGACGGCGCTCGACCGGCGTGCGCTGCGGCGGTACCTCGCGGAGCTGCTGCCCGCCTCCATGGTTCCCTCGCACTTCGTCGCTCTGCCCGAACTGCCGCTGACCGCCAACGGAAAGGTCGACGTCGCCGGGCTCCCGACGCCCCGTTTCCACGCGGACGACGAGCCGGAGGAGACGCTCGGCACACCGTTCGAAATGAGCATGGCCCGGCACTGGAAGGAACTGCTCGGCCTGGAGCGGGTCGGCCTGACGCACGAGTTCTTCGAGGCGGGCGGCAGCTCCATCAAGCTGATCGAGCTGATCCACCGGCTGCGGCAGGAATTCGGCGTCGGCATCCCCGTCAGCCTGTTGTACAAGGTCACGACCCTGCACGGGATGGCCGCCACGGTGGAGCGCCTCGCCACCGGCGGGATCGCGGACGATCTGCCCTTCCTGAGCTTCAACAGCGACCGGGACCCGACGCTGTTCTGTTTCCCTCCGGCGGGCGGCCACGGACTCGTCTACCGGGCGTTCGCCGCTCAGCTGCCGCAGCACCGGCTGATCGCCTTCAACTACGTCCCGGGCGAGAACAAGGTGGCCCGCTACGCCGACCTCGTCGAGTCCCAGCGACCCGAGGGCCGATGCCGGCTGCTCGGCTACTCCCTCGGCGGCAACCTCGCGTTCGAGGTCGCCAAGGAGCTCGAGAGCCGGGGACGCGACGTCGCCCATGTGATCGTCCTCGACTCGCACCGCATCCTGGAGCCCTACGTCCCCGGGCCTGAACACTTCGAGATCTTCGAGGCGGAACTGGCCGAACACCTTCACAAGCACACCGGATCGGAGATCGTCGCCCGCGAAACCCTGGACCACGCCGCGGAGTACCTGGCGTTCTGCGGCCGCACACCGAACCTCGGCACGGTCTCCGCGACCGTCAGCGTGGTCACGGACGAGGAGAAGCAGGCGCTCTACGCCGCGGGCACACGCGGCACCTGGCACGGCAGCTCCACCACGGCCACGGCCGTGCTGCGCGGCTCCGGAATCCACGCCGACATGCTCGACCCCAAGCATGTGGCCCGCAACGCCGAGCTGGTGCGCGGCATCCTCCAGGAGGGCGGCACCGATGGCCGGTGACACGGACGACGCATGGAGCCCCGATGGGCGGGACGCGGACGGCAGACCCCGGGTCATCGTGATCGGCGCCGGCGTCGCCGGAATGTCCACCGGCTGCTACGCGCAGATGAACGGGATGCGGTCCCGCATCTTCGAGAAGCACGTGCTGCCCGGGGGCTGCTGCACCGCCTGGTCGCGCGACGGCTACATCTTCGACTACTGCATCGAATGGCTGATCGGCACGGCCGACGGCAACGACGCCCACCAGGTGTGGCGCGAACTGGGGGCGCTCGACGGCAAGACCATCACCAACTTCGAGATGTTCAACCGGGTCGTCGACGAGACCGGCCGGTCGGTGGTCTTCTACAACGACCCGGACCGGCTGGAGAAGCACCTGCTCGGCCTCTCGCCCGCCGACGCCCGGCTGATCCGCTCGTTCTGCCAGGACCTGCGGCGATTCACCGCCATCGATCTGTACCCGTTCCTGACCGCCCCCGCCCTGCGGACCGTACGCGAGAGAGCCGCGACACTGCGCACCCTCCTGCCCGCGTTCCGCCTGTTCTGGCGTACGGCCTCGACACCGATGCACGAGTTCGCCGACCGGTTCCAGGACCCGTTGCTGCGCCGGGCGTTCCGCAACATCTTCTTCCAGGACCCGGAGGGCTTCCCGCTGCTCCCGTACCTGTTCAACATGGCCGGCGCCCACCACCACAACGCCGGCTTCCCGCAAGGGGGTTCACTGGGCCTGGCGCGGTCGATCGAGGAACGGTACACGGCGCTCGGCGGCGAGATCGGCTACCGGGCACGGGTCGAACGGATCCTCGTCGAGGACGGACGCGCCGTCGGCATCGAACTGCGCAACGGCAGGCGGTACTACGCCGACCATGTCGTCTCGGCCTGCGACGGCCACACCACGATCCACGGCCTCCTGCAGGGCCGGTACACCGGGCCGCGGATCGACAAGCTCTACGACGACCTGCTGCACCGGCCGGGCACCCTCTTTCCCGCGGTGGTCTCGGCCTTCGTCGGCGTCCGCGGCGACCTGGGCCCCGACCGGGCGCACAGCACCACATACCTCCTCCCTCCCGAGGACGCCGCTCGGCTGCCCGGCGCACTCCAGAGCAGCCTGGTGGTCCAGCTGCGCTCCCACTACTCGGACGGCTTCGCCCCGCCCGGAAGATCGGTGGTCCACTGCACCTACTTCAGCGACTTCGCCTACTGGAAAACGCTGCGGGCCGCCGACCGGAAGGAGTACCGGGCGCGAAAGCGCCAAGTCGCCGAGTTCGTGAGCGACTTCCTGGAACGCCGCCTGCCGGGCACGGCCGAACGCATCGAGCTCGTCGACGTCGCCTCCCCGGCTACCACGCGGCGATACACGGGCAACCACGACGGCTCCATCCTGGCCTGGAAGGCGTTCTCCGAGGCCGATGACATCGCGGCCAAGCTGGTCGGCAAGGACCGCATGCGCCTGCCCGGCCTGCGGGGCTTCTCCATGGCCGGGCAGTGGGTCGGCATGGGCGGTCTGATCCGTGCCGCGTCGACCGGCCGCTTCGTCGTCCAGTACCTCTGCGACGAGCTGGGACGCGGGTTCACGGCGACCGAGAGCACGGGCGGCGAGCCATGGCATCCCGGAAAGCTGGGCCGGCTGCCCCAGCTCGACAGATGGTCCGCGCGCGGGGACACCCGCACATGAACACCGAGGAGAGCAGGTTCATGTCGCGTTCCGAACAAGGGCCGATTTCCGGACAAGGGCCGATGACCGAGCGAGAGTCGATTCCCGAACGAAAGTCGGTGATCATCATTGGTGCAGGGCTCGGCGGCCTGTCCACCGGCTGCTACGCCCGGATGAACGGCTACCGAACCCACGTCCTGGAGATGCACGAACTGCCGGGCGGCTGCTGCACGGCCTGGGACCGCGGCGACTTCACCCTGGATCCCTGCGTCAGCTGGCTCCTCGGCAGCGGCCCCGGCAACGAGATGCACCAGATCTGGCTGGAGCTGGGCGCCCTGCAGGGCAAGGAGGTACGGCATTTCGACGTGTTCAACGTCGTGCGCGGCCGGTGCGGCCGGGCCGTGTACTTCTACTCCGATCCCGACCGCCTCCAGGCACATCTGACGGACCTCTCGCCCGCCGATGCCGCCCAGATCCGGGACTTCTGCAAGCAGCTGCGCACGTTCCGCAAGTGCCTCGCCGTCTACCCGTTCCTCAAACCGGTCGGGCTGATGTCCCCGTGGGAACGCTGGCGGATGCTCGCGTCCTTCGTCCCGTACTTCAACACCGTGCGCAAAACCATCGGCGTACTGATGACCGACTACTCGTCGAGATTCAAGGACCCCCTGCTGCGCGAGGCGTTCAACTTCATCCTGTACGAGAAGCACCCGGCGTTCCCGGTGCTGCCGTTCCACTTCCAGCTCGCCTCGCACGCCAACCTCTCCGCGGGCGTACCCGAGGGAGGATCGCTCGGACTGGCCCGGTCGATCGAGCGGCGCTACCGCGGACTCGGCGGCGAAGTGACCTACAACGCCAAGGTCGAAGAGGTCCTGGTCGAGGACGACCGGGCGGTCGGGGTCCGGCTCAGCGACGGGAGCGAACTGCGCGCCGACATCATCGTCTCGGCCTGCGACGGCCGCACCACGATGATGGATCTGCTCGGCGGCCGCTACCTCGACGACGCGTACCGCCGTCTCTACACGAAGACCATCCGCGAACCCGGCATGGTCTTCCCCGGATACTTCACACTCTTCCTCGGCCTGCGCCGCGACTTCCCCGACGCCGACCCCTGCACGACCTACCTGCTCGACGAAGCGGAAGCGGCCGAACTCACCGGCCTACGCCACCCCAGCATCAACGTCCAGTTCCGCAGCAGGCACTACCCGGAACTCTCCCCTCGGGGCACGAGCATCGCGTACGTCACCTACTTCTGCGACATCGCCCCCTGGCGTGCCCTGGACGAAGGACCGGAGCAGGTGACCCGGACCCGTGGCGGTCAGAAACTCCACACACTGCCGGTACGCCACGGCCGCGGGTACTACGCGGCCAAACGGCGGGCCCGCGACGTACTCGTCGCATTTCTGGAACGGCGCCACCCCGGCATCACGGACGCGATCACCGTGCGCGACGTGTCCAGCCCGCTCACGCAGGTCCGCTACACCGGCAACTACGACGGCACCGTCCTCGGCTGGCAGCCGTTCGTGGAGAGCGGCGAGACGCTGGAAACGCTCATCAAGAAGCACGGCCCCGGCCTGCCGGGACTGCGGAACTTCTACCAGTCCGGTGTCTGGGCGACGACGGGCGGCCTGATCCGCGCGGCGGCGGCGGGCCGGCACGTCATGCAGTTCATCTGCCGGGACGACGGCCGGACGTTCACCGCTTCCGTCGACGAGAGCGGCCCGCCACCGACCCACCTCGTCGTTCCGGTGGGGCCCCGGCCGCACGCGCAGACAGTGATGGGGGACCGTTCGTTCACCGTCGGGAGAAAGGGAACGGGATGAGGACCATGAAATGGGTGGTACGTGAGCACATCGAGGGCGTCCCCGACGTCGGCAGGGTCTACGGGCTGGTCGAGGAGGCACTCGACGTCGACCTGGCCCCGGACGAGATGCTGCTGAGGACGCGTTATGTATCGGTGGACCCCTACCTCCAGGGCATCGCGCTGGACACCCCGCTCGGCGCGCACATGGGAGCCGACTCGGTCATGGAGGTGCTGGCAGCCGGACCGCTGGCGGCCCACCGGCCCGGTGATCTGGTGCAGGGGTTCGGTGGCTGGCGCACCCATCTGGTCAGCAACGGAGCGGCGACCCCTTGGCAGACGGGAACGTTCCCGATGGTCTTCCCGGCATACCGCCGCCTGGACCCCCACTGGTACGACGACGCGCTCCCGCTCGCCACCGCGCTGAGCGTCATGGGCGGACCCGGGATGACCGCGTGGGGCACCCTGACGAAGTTCCTGACGGTCCGTTCCGGGGACACGGTCGTGATCAGTGGCGCCTCCGGCTCCGTGGGTTCACTGGTCGGCCAGCTGGCCAGGCTCGCGGGCGCCCGGGTGGTCGGCACCACGTCGACGCCGGAGAAGGCGGAGTACCTCGACGAGCTGGGATTCGACGCGGTCGTCGTATACCGCCACGGGGACAGCCGTGAAGCCGTCCGAGCAGCCCTCACCCGGGTCGCACCGGACGGAGTCGACAAGTACTTCGACAATCTCGGCGGCACCGTGACCGATGCCGTGTTCTCCATGCTCAACGTCGGCAGCCAGGTGGCCGTGTGCTGGCAGTGGGCCACCCAGGTCGGCCGGGACGCCGTCGGGCCACGCCTGCTGCCGTACACCATGTTCCCGCGCACAACCGTGCGCGGCATCTTCTCGCTGGAATGGTTCACCGAGGAGAACTGGCGGGCGCTCCACGACGAGCTGGGCGGCAAGGTCCGGCGGGGCGAGATCCGTTGCGGTCACACCCTCCACCACGGCTTCGAGAACATCCCGGACGCCTATCGGAGCCTCTACCACGACACGGGAGCCAGCCGGGGCAAGGTCCTGGTCGAACTCTGACGACAGGCCGCCGCCCCCCAGCCTCGTCCCCGCCCGCCCTGCCCGTCCGACCGCGCCCCGCAGCCCGCCGCACCTGTGCATGCCTGGAGGTCCCGTGCCCAGCTCCGACGACAACGACACGATGACCGGCCCGCCGACGCTCCCTCTGCACCGTCTGAGGTTCGGCCCGCCCGGACCGCCGACCCCGGTCACGCAGCCCGACGGGACCGAGGCATGGCAGGTGAGCCGGTACGAGGACGTACGCAAGGTCCTGACCGACACCCGGTTCGGACGCGCACAGCTCCACGCACCGGACGCCCCGCCCCTGACCGGAGAATCAGGCCTGGTGGGCAGCCTGGATCTGATGTTCAACCAGGACGGCGAGGACCATCTGCGACTGCGCCGGACCCTGCGGCGTGCCTTCACGCCGAGGGCCGTCGCCCGCTGGCGGCCCTGGATCGCGTCGATCGTGGAACAGCGCCTGGACGAACTCGCCGACAGCACGCCTCCGGTGGACCTGGTCGCCGGCTTCACCCTTCCACTGCCGGTCGAAGTGATCAGCCGGCTCATGGGACTGGACACCCCGGCCCGGGAACGGCTGCGTCACTGGAGCGAGTACGCCTTCTCCGACGGCTCCCACCGCAAGGAGGAGATGGAGTCGGCGCTGGCGGAGTTCGCCGCCTTCGGAGCCGCACTGCTGGCCGAGCGGCGGAGCGTGCCCGGTGACGACCTGACCAGTGTGCTCGTCCGGGCGGCCGATGAAGAGGGCGGCATCCCGGAGGGACAACTGGTCGACCTCGTGTGCGGACTGGTGGTGGGCGGACACGACAGCACCATGACGATGCTCGGTAACTCCCTGCTCTATCTGCTCGGCGAACGCCCGGAGTGCTGGCACCGCCTGGGGGAGGACGAACAGGCCGCCGGGACGGTGGCGGAGCGGCTGCTCCACCTGATTCCGCTCGGCGACGACCGGGGGTCCGCGCGTTACGCCGCCGTCGATACGGAGGTCGGCGGCGTGACCATCCCGGCGGGCTCGGTGGTGCTCGCCGACTGCGGCATGGCCAACCGTGACCCCGATGTGTTCCCGCCCCGGCAGTCCGACGACCTGTTCGCCCCCTTGGCAGCCCCCACCCTGACGTTCGGCGCCGGGCCGCACTACTGCCTGGGCGCCTGGCTGGCCCGGCTCGAACTCCAACTGTCCCTGCACCGGCTCGCCGGCCGCTTCCCCGGCCTCCGCCTGGCACGCCCCGCCGACGAAGTCGAATGGCGACGCGGCACCACATCCCGCAGTCCGCAGCGGATCACCGTCACCTGGTAGGACGGGGACCGGCGGACCGGTCCATGGAGAGGCGAGGTCCGTACGCCCGCTCAGTGCAAGTGCACCGGCAGCGATTCGACGCCGTACACGATCGACAGCTTCCGGAAGGCCAGTTCCTCGGGCGGGACGGCGAGGCGCATCCGGGGAAACCGCCGGGCCAGGGCGGGATAGGCGGAGCGCAGTTCCATGCGTGCCAGTTCGGCGCCGACGCAGCGGTGGATGCCGTAACCGAAGGCGAGATGACCCGAGGGGTTGCGGTGCGGATCGAAGCGTCCGCCGTCGCTCACGTACGACGTGTCGCGATTGGCGCTGCTCAGTGAGCAGAGCACCATGTCGCCGCGGGGGATGACCACCCCCGCTATCTCTATGTCCTGGCGGGCGAAGCGGGGAAAGGCGAGCTGCACCGCGGAGAGGTGGCGCAGCACCTCTTCGACGAACGGTGCGGCGGTCGCGTCGTCCGTCCGTATCCGCTCGAAGACGTCGGCGTTCTGCAGCAGCACGAGGGAGCCGAGGGCGATCGTGCTGGCGGTCGTCTCGAAGCCGCCGGTCAGCACGCCGTCGGCGAGGCCCGCGAGTTCCTCGTCGTCGACGCTGTCGCCGTGCTCCTTCACGATCATGCCGAGCAGCCCGTCGCCCGGTGCCTCGCGCTGCATCCTGACCACGTTCCTGAAGTACGCCAGGGACTCCGACATGGCGCCGAAGGGCGCGGTCGTTCCACCGAAGAGGTCGAAGCGGTCCATGGCCAGCTGCTGGAAGTCGTGGCGGTCCTCGTAAGGCACGCCGAGCAGCTCACAGATCGTGAGGGAGGGTATCGGCAGCGCGAACTCCTTCACCAGATCGACCGGGCCCCGACGGGCTTCCATCGCGTCCAGACGTTCCTCGACGATGGCATCGATCCGGGGCGTGAGACGACGCAGCCGCCGCATCGTGAACTCCGGGGTCAGGATGCGGCGCAGTCGCGTGTGCACGGGAGGGTCGCTGAACCCGAGCCCGCCGGGGCTCTGTTCCGCTGCCACTCCGGCATTCGTCGCGAGATGGGCGAAGTCGGTACTGAAACCGTCGGCTGATCCGAGCACGGCCTTCGACTCCTCGTAGCCGCTGACCACCCACACATCCATACCGAACGGCAGCGACACCTTGGACACCGGCGCGGTCGCCCGGAGCCCGGCCAGCTTGTCCACCGGGTCCAGACCATCCCTGCGCAGCAGCATCAGCAGGTCCTCGGGCAGCAGCCGGATCGTGGAGGAGCCGATTCCGTACTTCTGGATCCTGGACAGGTACGTGCGCCCAAGCCGGGCGGTGATACGAGAACGGAACTTCGTCCTCAACGTGTTCTCCATGGGTCGTCGCGCGGTCCGCACACACATGGTGCGGAGATGAGAGTCGGTACAGCAGGCTCGGAAGTGGACATGGGCGGGCGCCGGCACGGCTTGCGTCGAGAGACGTCGTATCTCAGGGAAGAAACCGGAAGAGCGCTGGTAGCACACGGTAGCGCGAGCGTGCGGGACGGAGGCGGCTGGAGCACGCGCCATGGGCAGGGCGGACAAACCGTCGGCAGGCGGGCCGCCCGGCTGCCGGCGGCGCCGCGAGAGCGGGCTCCGCCCGCGACGTCCTGGCGTGAAGGCAGGCTGCGTGAGCCGACCGGACCGCGCCGGGCCGAGGGGACGCACAGAACTATGCTCACAGACATGATCGAGACTGAGCGACTGTCGCTACGGCCCCTTCAGCTCTCCGACGTCGATGCCTTCGTCGACCTCCATGCCGACCCGAGGGTCAACCGGTTCGTCGGAACCTACACCCGTCAGCAGGCCTGGGAACGACTCGCTGTGATCGAGCGTCAGTGGGCTGAGCGGGGCCATGGTCTCTGCGCGGTCGAACTCAGGTCGAGCGGGGAACTCATCGGCAGAAGCGGCCTGCAGTACTGGGAGCAGTTCGACGAAGTCGAGCTGGGATGGACGTTTCGGGCGGAGTACTGGGGACACGGATACGCAACCGAGGCGGCCAGGGCGTGCCTCGACTGGGGCTTCGCCACGCTCGAAGAGGACTACTTCACCGCTCTCGTCCGACCGGGAAACGAGCCGTCCGTGAGAGTGGCCGAGCCGAGCGCCGCCCTCGCTTGTTAGACACGACGTCTAGCAAACTGTTGGACGGAACGTATAGCAAGAGTGCCGCGCGGGCCTACCCCTCGTAGAGAATCCGCTCGAACTCTCTTGGCGGCGACGTCGTGCGCCGGCCGTCCCGGAGTCGAGAGCGGGCACCTGGCGGGTGGGGCGGAGGTGCGGTCACCCGCTCGGCGTCCTGCCCGGTCGCGAATGTCGGCGGGGCTCCGGGCCGCAGGCTCACGGCCCTGCGGGATCCCCCGGAGCCCGGTCACCGCCCAGCCGGTCACCGTGCCGATGACCAGGCCCGGCAGACTCGATCGGCGCTGTGCGGGATGCCGCGATCACAGCCGCCGCTCCCAGCGGCACCAGGGCGCATGAGCCCCTGAACACGCGGCGCACAGCGGTCGGCGAGCCATGTCCGACGGTCCCGCACCGCCTGGGGTGAGCCCTGCTGGAGTGGGCACTGGTCGTCCATCGCCGTAGCATGGTCCACGAGGACGGCTCCTCTCAGAGAGAGATCGGATTCACCATCAGTGGCAGCCCCCTGTGAGAGCAGGGGGCTGTTGCCGTGTCAGGCGGTAGCCGGGGAAGGACACCCGTGCACTCCCGTACGGTCCACCTTCCTGCGGTCGCAGACATCTGCCGTGCCCCGTGCGCGGTTCACCGCGGCGGCCTCAGCGCGGCGTATGTTCCCGCGCCCGCTGCCAGCAGCATCACGCAGCCCGCGAAGATCAGGCCGGCCGGGCGCAGCCCGAGCCAGGTGGCCATGGCGCCGACTCCGACCACCGGTAGCGAGATCCCGGCATAGGCGACGACGAAGAACGCCGAGATGGTGCCGCCACGATGCCGTGCCGGGGCCGCGCCGCTGACCAGGGTGAGCGCCGCGCGAAAGGCCAGTCCCTGGCCGGTGCCGCCGCACAGCGCGCCGAGGACGAGCAGGGGCAGGGATTCGGCGATCAGCGATGACGCCACCAGCAGCAGGCCCACGACGAGGATGCCGCACCCCACGGGGAGCGCGAGGAGCGCGTCGATCCGTGGCGTCAAGGACTGCCCGACGGTCGAAGCGAGGAACACGGAGAACACCACCGCACCGGAGACGGCCAGGTTGTGCACACCCAAGGTCCGCGAGGCAAAGCTCGGCGCCACCGCCGTGAACAGCCCGAGCAGCGAGAAGCCCGCGAACGCTGCCAGCGAGGCGGGCGTGAACACGCCCTTCACCTCGGGAGGCACGGAGACTCCCTGCGGCTTCAGGCGCGGCCACCGCTTCGGCTCCGTCACGGTCTCCGGCAGGAGCCAGGTGACCCCGACGGCCGCGGCCACCAGTCCCAGGTGGACCCAGAACGGCAGCATCAACGGCCAGGGCGTGTACTGCGCGAGGAGACCGGCGAGCAGCGGACCGCAGCCCAGACCACCCATGTTCGCCGCAGTGGCGGCGAAACCGGCCCGCACCTTCTGCCCGGGACCCGCCAGTTCGATGACGGCCGCCGTCGCCGCGCCGCTCAGCAGCCCGGCCGCGCAGCCGGAGAGCAGCCGCCCCACGAAGAGCAGAGGCAGACCGCTCTGCAGGAGGAAGCATCCTGCGCTCGCGGCCGACAGAGCCAGGGCACCCAGGAGCACAGGTCTGCGGCCGACCTGGTCGGAGTAGTTGCCCGCCGCCAGGAGCACGGTGATCACCGCGACGGCGTACACGGCGAAGACCACCGTCACCATCAGCTCGGAGAACCCGATCTGCTCCTGGTAGAGCCCGTACAACGGTGTCGGCAGGGTGGTCCCGGCCATGCCGACGGCGAACACCGCCGCCGCGGCCAGGTAGCCCGGCCGTCGGCGACCGCCTGGATTCATCAGTCCCAGAGTTTGTACGTCACGACCCGGTGGGTCTGCGCCGGCGTGCTGTCCGTGTAGACGAGCTGCAGCCGGGTGAAATGCTGGAGCTCAGGATGTTTCTGCCAACTCTGCGGACGGTCGAGCCGCACCTTGACCGGGTAGGTGTGGAACTTGCCCACGGCGCAATAGGGCTGACAGTCATTCACCGCATCAAGTCCGCTGCCCACGGCGGACGTCGGTCCCCAGTAAGTCCAACGCAGTGTGATGAGGCGGTTGTTGCCATCCCCGCAGGCGATCAGGAAGTCACCGGGGCGTACTTGTGAATTCGAGAAACAATCGACGGCCACCGCGCGAGCGGGCGCGGCCGGCCGTGCGGAAGCGGAAGTCGGTACCGCTGCCGCTGCGAGCGCCGCAGCAGCACACAGCATGACCGCTGTTCTGAGTCTGTTTCGTTGCATGTCGGCTCCCCAGCTGCCTCTTTCCGAGCCCGAGCGGCCTTCCCGTCGCACCGGACCGGCCCTGTGTGCCGAGGCCTGCGCGTCAGCAGCAGTCGTCGGTGACGGTGCCCTTCCTCCAGCGGTCGTTCCTGAATCGACAGTACGACCGTGCCCGGGTATGCACCACCCGTACAGGTATCGGCCACGCGGAGCAGGAGGGGCTTCAGCTGCCCGAGCCGGAGCTCACCGCGTTGTGCCAGACGGTCAGGTCCAGCGTCATGTCCGTACTGGGCGAATCCTCGGACGAGAAGCCCGGGACCGTGACGAGGCCGATGTGCCCCGTGCCCGTCGCTGTTCTGCGACTGCTGCCCGTCGTCCTTGAGCAGGAAGTACGCCGGCCGCCGCCCGGGTGGTGGGCGAGTGGGCCGCGGGCGGGGCGGAGGGTGGGGGTGGGGGGTCTGGACCGGGGCAGGGGCTGCAGGGGCGGTAGGAGCGCAGCGGCGCGGACTGGGCGTATGCGCCGCCGACGGCGCCTGGAAGCACACGGCCCAGCCCGTCGGGCGGGGACGTTCGTCCTGCTCCGTCGCGTCGTGGGATCCGTACCGGAAGCCCCGCTCGCGCGCCTTGCGACAGGCCTGGTCCAGCCAGTTCCAGGCCAAGTCCGCCGGCGAGCACGGCATGGGCGGGCGGCCGCGCGCCGGACTCCCACCGGCGGGTCTCCACACGCGACCGCCGACCGCCGACTGCCGCCAGGGCGCGAAGGCGCGTGCCGGTCCACTCCCCGGACAGCGGAGAAAGGCGGTGGACAGAGATCCTGCAAGCGACAGACTGGTCACATGACCCGATCGGACCTGAAAGCAGACCTTCACCTTTACCTGCAGGATGCTCGCGAAGCCCTGCTGTGGAAGCTTGAGGGGCTGTCGGAATACGACATCCGCCGCCCCATGACTCCCACCGGCACCAACCTGTTGGGACTGGTCAAGCACATGACCGGCGCCGAAGCGATGTACTTCGGCGAGACCTTCGGGCGGCCGATCGACGCGCCGCCGCTCTGGATCGTCGGCAACGCCGAGCGGAACTCCGACATGTGGGCGACCGCCGACGAGTCGCGTGAGCAGATCGTGAAGATGTATCGCCAGGTATGGGCCCACGCGGACGAGACCATCGAGTCGTTGTCCCTCGACGCGGTCGGCCGAGTGGCCTGGGGGGAACGCAACGAGGTGACGCTCCACCGGACTCTCGTCCACGTGATCGCCGAGACGGATCGCCATGCCGGGCATGCCGACATCGTCCGGGAGCTCATCGACGGAGTCGTCGGACTGCGGACCGGAAGCGACTGCATGGCGCCCGGCGACTCGGCGTGGTGGGAGGAACACCGCAGCCGGCTGGAGCGCGTGGCCCGGGAGGCGGACGAACGCGCTTAGGGCCTCTCGTTTGGATCTTGCCGGGCTCGCGTGCCCCGGTGCCGTGCCGTGCCGTGCCTTGCCTTGCCGCGTTGCACGGCACCGGACCCCGCGCCCTGTCCGTCTCTGATCCGCCGGACAGGCCCTGGATCCGGGTGGCTGCGTCACACTGATGGTCCCGTCACCGTACGAGCGAGGCGACCGATGGCATTGCGGTTCAGCGCCACCAATCCCGAACACCCCGCGCTCCTTCTCGAACTGCCCTGGCACCTGCCGCTCGAGGAGTGGCCGGAGAAACACCTGGTGACGCTGCCCCGCGGCATTTCCCACCACGTCGTGCGCTACGCCCGGGCCGGGTCCGACGTGGTGGCGATCAAGGAGCTGGCCGAGCGCCCGGCGGTACGCGAGTACGAGCTGCTGCGCACCCTTGCCCGGCTCGGGATACCTGCGGTGGACCCACTCGCCGTGGTCACCGGGCGCACCGGCAGCGACGGGGCACCGCTGGAGCCGATGCTGATCACCCGTCACCTCAACGGGTCCCTGCCCTACCGCTCGATGTTCGAGACGACCATGCGCCCGACCACGGTGCACCGGCTCATGGACGCACTCGCCGTACTGCTCGTACGGTTGCACCTGGCCGGATTCGCCTGGGGCGACTGCTCACTGTCGAACACGCTCTTCCGCCGGGACGCGGGGGCCTACGCGGCCTACCTCGTGGACGCGGAGACCGGCGAGGCGCACAGCCGGCTCAGCAGGGGACAGCGTGAATACGACATCGACCTGGCCCGGGTGAACATCAGCGGAGAGATGCTCGACCTGGAGGCCGCCGGAGCGCTCCATCCCTCAGTGGACCCGATCGCGTTCGGCACGGAGATCTGCCGGCGGTACGAGGAACTGTGGAAAGAGCTGACCCGTACCTCGGTCTATCCGGCCGGCAAGTACCACTACATCGAACGGCGCGTGCGCAGGCTCAATGATCTCGGCTTCGACGTCGCCGAGATGCAGATCGTCAACTCCTCGGACGGCGACACGGTCACATTCGTACCCAAGGTCGTCGACGCGGGGCATCATCAACGCCAACTGCTGCGGCTCACGGGGCTCGACGCCGAGGAGAACCAGGCCCGCCGGCTCCTCAACGACCTCGAGGGCTGGATGGCGACACAGGAGGACCACGCGCCGGGCGACCCGCTCGGCGCCCGGGCGGAGGTGCTGGCCCACCGTTGGGTCCGCGAGGTGTTCAGGCCGACGGTGCGTGCCGTACCGCAGGACCTCCGCAACTCCATGGATCCTGCCCAGCTCTATCACGAGCTGTTGGAACACCGGTGGTACATGTCCGAGCGCGCACAGGGGGACATCGGCCTGCACGCGACCGTGGCGGACTACGTCGCCACGGTCCTTCCCCGTCCCGGCACCGAAGTGCCCCCGGGAAGCGGTTCTCCGTCACCCGAGTGACTCCGTATCGGGCGGGGCCCATGCCGGACGGACCCGCTTCGTGCCGACCGGACCCGCCCTGCCGTGACACGCGCATCCCTGCCCGTCGGCCGTCGCACAGTGCGTCGCGTGGGTCGCCCGGTGTGAGCGCAAGGTGTACAAAGAGGTCATGACCGGACGGGACGGCCGCCGACGCTCGGTTCTCAGGATGCGAACTGTCGCAGGTCAGGTCTTTCTCCTGCAGGTGGCGATCGTCGTGTTGCTCGTGGCTGCCGCAGTGGCCGCGCTGGTACTGCAGTCCCGGGCCGCCAGCGAAGGAGAAGCCCGTAACCGTTCGGTCGCTGTCGCCCAGGCCTTTGCCAGCTCACCGGGGATCGAGGCGGCACTGAAGAGCCCCGACCCGACCGCGGTGCTCCAGCCGCTGGCCGAGAGGGCCCGGAAGCTCACCGGCGTCGATTTCGTCGTCGTGCTGAACCGGGCCGGAGTCCGCTACACCCACCCCCTGCCCGACCGGATCGGGAAGAAGTTCGTCGGCAACCTGAAGCCCGCGCTGAACGGCGGCATCGTCGTCGAGGAAGTCACCGGGACCATCGGACCCCTCGTGCAGGCCGTGGTACCCGTCACCGGCCATGACGGCCGCGTGGTGGGTCTGGTCTCCGCCGGAATCACCATCAAACGCGTGAGCGGCGTCGTCGAGCAGCAGTTCCCTCTCCTGTTCGGCTCCGCCGTGGGAATCCTGATGCTCACCACGGCCGGGACGGCACTGGTGAGCAGACGGCTGCGCCGCCAGACGCATGGCCTCGACCCCACCGAGATGACCCGGATGTACGAGCATCACGACGCCGTCCTGCACGCGGTGCGCGAGGGCGTCCTCATCGTCAGCGGCGACGGCCGGCTGCTGCTCGCCAATGACGAGGCCCGCCGGTTGCTCGGCCTGCCGACGGATGTGGAGGGGCGCGTGGTCACCGAGCTCGCGCTCGACCCGGTCACCACGGAGTTGCTGGTCTCGGGGAGGACCGTGACCGACGAGGTGCTTCCGGTCGGCGAGCGCCTGCTCGCTGTCAACCAGCGGTCGACCGACCGGGACGGCGGCCCGCCCGGCAGCGTGACGACCCTGCGCGACACCACCGAGCTCCAGGCGGTCACCGGCAGGGCCGACGTGGCGCGCGGACGGCTGAGTCTGCTGTATCGGGCCGGCACCGAGATCGGCACCACCCTCGATGTGGTGCGTACGTGCGAGGAGCTGGCGGAATTTGCGACCGCCCGTTTCGCCGACTTCACCACCGTCGACGTGATGCAGGCAGTCCTGCGCGGTGAGGAGCCCACGCGCGCGGGCCTGGATACCGAGTGGCGTCGTACTGCCTTCAGCGGCGTACGGGACGACTCGGTGCTCGAACCCGTCGACTCGCTGCTCCGCTACCCGCCGACCACGCCCGTGGGGGCCGGCCTGCGCAGGGGGGAGACGGTCCTCGACGCGGATCTGGCGGCCTTCTCCGGGTGGCAGCGGCAGGATCCCGCAGGGGCCCGGGCGCTCCTCGCGTACGGAATCCACTCGATGATCGCGGTTCCGCTGCGCGCCCGCGGCGCCATCCTGGGCGTCGTCCAGTTCTGGCGCGCGGGGGAGTCCGAACCGTTCGAGGACGAGGACCGGTCACTTGCCGAGGAACTGGTCGCCCGGGCCGCGGTGAGCATCGACAACGCCCGCCGCTACACACGCGAGCACGCCACGGCGGTGACCCTGCAACGCAGCCTGCTGCCGCGCGGCGTCCCCGACCAGAACGCCATCGACGTCGCCTACCGGTACCTGCCCGCACAGGCCGGTCTGGGTGGCGTCGGCGGGGACTGGTTCGACATCATCCCGTTGCCCGGCGCCCGCGTCGCGCTCGTCGTGGGCGATGTTGTCGGCCACGGACTGCACGCCGCCGCGACCATGGGGCGCCTGCGCACGGCGGTCCACAACTTCTCCACCCTGGACCTGTCGCCCGGTGAACTTCTGTGGCACCTCGACGAACTGGTCGCCCAGATCGACCAGGACGAGGCCGTCGACAGTGCCGATGCGGAAGTCGCCGGCGCCACCTGCCTCTACGCGATCTACGATCCGGTGTCCGGGCGCTGCACCATGGCGCGGGCCGGCCACCTCCAGCCCGTGGTCGTCCACCCGGACGGCACCTCGGAATTCGCCGACGTGCCCGGCGGCCCGCCGCTGGGGCTCGGTGGCCTGACCTTCGAGAGCTTCGAAATGCAGCTGCCCGAGAACAGCCGGCTCGTGCTCTACACGGACGGACTCGTCGAGGACCGGCACCGGGACATCGACGAAGGCCTGTCCCTTCTCGGCCGGACTCTCGCCGAGAACGCCGACCGGACACCCGAGGAGACCTGCGATGCGGTCCTGCGCACCCTCGTGCCCGACCTCGCCCGCGACGACATCGTGCTGCTCGTCGCCCGTACCCGCAGACTGGACGCCGCGGACGTCGTCCAGATGGACGTACCCAGTGACCCCTCGTCGGTGTCCCGGGTACGGGCCGAGGTGTCCCGCAAACTGGCCGAATGGGATCTGGCGGAAGAGGCGTTCACCACGGAGCTGATCCTCAGCGAGCTGGTCACCAACGCCATTCGCTACGCCACCGGCCCCATCGGGGTACGGCTGCTCCGCGACCGCTCCCTGATCTGCGAGGTCTCCGACCGCAGCAGCACCTCGCCCCATCTGCGGCAGGCGGCCACCACGGACGAGGGGGGCCGGGGACTGTTCCTCGTCGCCCAGTTCGCCGACCGGTGGGGAACCCGCTACACGGACCACGGCAAGGTCATCTGGACCGAGCAGGCGCTGCCGGCCGACACACTGCCGGGCGGCCCCCCGAGTCTGTGACCGGGCCCGGCCACAGCCGGGCCTTCAACGGACAGAACTCGCCCCCCGCGTTCCGCGCCTCGCTCAACCCGTCCGTGTGCAGAACGATCACTTCCCCCGCGCGCAGCGGGTGAGTGGTGACCTCGGCGCCCCCGGGGCCCGGTTCACCCAGCCCCAGAGGCAGGGCAGGGGCCGTACGGAGCCGCTGCGTGCCGTGCGCGGTGAGCAGAAGCGGTGCCGGATGTCCGAGATCGACGATCCGCAGCGAGCCGCCGCCGGGTGGGAATTTCGGAATGAGAGCCGTGCCGAACAGCTCCTCGTCCCCGGCCGGGCATCCGGCATTGCGGGCGATACCGAGTTCGAGGTGATCAGCGAGCCGGCTCAGGTCCGTCAACTCGTGGGCGGAGAGGCGGGCCGGCAGGGCGTCGGCGAGACGGTCCGGGCTGCGTCATCGAACCGCGGTGTCACGGGTGAAATTGTGATGCCACCCATAGGAGCTGCGTCACATCCTAAGGATGATAGTAGGCGGTAGGCCGCCCAAGAGGCCAAGAAAAGCCGTAGAACATGGCATTTCGGACATTCCTCCGTAGTCGGGTAGTACGTCACATAATTGCGCTCCGCCCTGTCCGCCGCTAACCATGGCAGTCGTTGCAGGGAGCAGCGGTCGGGCCCGGCGGTTTCGCCGGATCGGATCGCTCGGACCCGCAGCAGCGGGGTTCGGCCCCGCGACCCGCCGCAACCGAGATCGGCCGGCAACACCAAGACGTCCCCATTGGAGAGTTCCTTCCGTATGACCACGTACACGCAGATCCGCCCCAGCCGCACCAGCCGCATCGCCCGCCTCCGCACGCTGACCGTCGCCGGTATCACCACCGTGGGTGCCGCAGCAGCAGCCCTCACGCTGACGTCGACATCCGCGCAGGCCGCCGAGGTGGCACCGGCGAGCGCCTCCGTGGTCAAGGCTTCGGCGGACGGTGGCCAGGGCGGCAAGGGATACGCCAGCAACCTCGACGGCTGGATCAAGGAGTCGCTGGCCGTCATGAAGGCCAAGGGCATCCCCGGCACCTACGAGGGGCTGCACCGCAACATCATGCGCGAGTCGGGCGGCAACCCCAGCGCTCAGAACAACTGGGACGTCAACGCGAAGAACGGTGTGCCGTCCAAGGGGCTGCTCCAGGTCATCCAGCCGACCTTCAGCACCTACCACGTCGGTGGCACCGCGAACGACCTCACCAACCCGGTCGCCAACATCACCGCGGCCGCCAACTACGCCGCCGACCGCTACGGGTCGATCGACAACGTCAACTCCGCCTACTGAGTTGTAGACACCGCGCCCGCTTCGCGAGCCAGGACCGGCATGGTCGGCGACACACCGACCAGGCCGGTCCTTCGGCTTCCCGGCGTGGTGAACAACCTGCCGCCTCAGTCGTCGACGGCGTCGATTACGTTGTCCAGACCCACGAACTTGAAGTCCGTGGACGGTCGTTCGGGGTCTCTGTCCACGTCGTGAGGCCGTTGCTGTGATGTTTTTCCACCGGGCACTTCAGCAGGCCGGTCTGTTGAGACACCACGCCTTCAGAGCGCCTGTCGTCGCCGCTGAGCTTCCCCGCCGGCAACGCGTCGTGCAGCTGGTTTCGACCCGCCTACTCGCGTTGAGGCGACCGCTCCGGCCACGGGGCCGCGCCAAGTACTGCGGGAAAATCCGAGCGCGACCCGTCAGCCACACCGGCGGGCGTTGAGCCGGGCGGCCTGGCGCGTCAGGTGGTCGCGCTCGGCGAGGTTGGGTGCTTTTTGGGCTGCCTCGGCGTACAGCCGTGCCGCCGTCGCCAGGTCCCCGTCGCGCTCGTGGAGGTACGCCGCCACCGCGGTGTGGCGGGGCAGTGAGTCGTCCAGCGCCACGAGCGCCGCCAGGCCGGCGCGTGGTCCGTCGGCCTCGCCGACGGCCACCGCGCGGTTGAGCCGGACGACCGGGCTGTCGGTCAGGCGCGCGAGCTCGTCGTACCACTCGACGATCTGCACCCAGTCGGTCTCCTCGGCGGTGGGCGCGTCGGCGTGGAGTGCCGCGATGGCGGCCTGGGCCTGGAACTCGCCCAGCCGGTCGCGGGCGAGGGCCGCCTGCAGGATCTCGACGCCCTCGGCGATCGACTCGGTGTCCCACCGGCCGCGGTCCTGCTCGGCGAGCGGCACCAGGCTGCCGTCGGGCGCGGTCCGGGCAGCACGCCGGGCGTGGTGGAGCAGCATGAGGGCGAGCAGCCCCGCCACCTCGGGGTGGTCGATCGAGGCCGCGAGCTGCCGGGTGAGCCGGATGGCCTCGGCGGCGAGGTCGACGTCGCCGGAGTAGCCCTCGTTGAAGACCAAGTAGAGGACGCGCAGCACGGTGGCGACGTCGCCGGGCTGGTCGAACCTTCCCCGAGCTCTCGGCTTCGCTCGAGCAGGGGATACCCCGTTGCCGGAGACGGTGCGCTTGGCCCGGCTGATGCGCTGCGCCATGGTCGCCTCGGGCACCAGGTAGGCCTGGGCGATCTGGCGGGTGGTCAGCCCGCCGACGGCGCGCAGCGTGAGCGCGACCGCGGACGACGGCGTCAGCGACGGGTGGGCGCACAGGAAGTAGAGCTGGAGCGTGTCGTCCACCGCGGGCGCGGGCCCGGGCGCCGGCTCCTCGTCGACGAGGTCCTCACGCCGGCGGCGGGCGGCGTCCGCCCGGGTCGCGTCGAGGAACCGGCGCCAGGCCACGGTGACCAGCCAGCCCTTCGGGTCCCGGATGGGGTATCCCCTGCTCGAAGAGCTTGGGCAAGGGCCGGCCGGCCAGACGCGGACCGCTTCGACCAGCGCGTCCTGCACGGCGTCCTCGGCCGCCGCGAAGTCGGCTCCGCGGCGGACGAGGATGCCGAGCACGCTCGGCGTGAGGCTCCGGAGCAGGGCCTCGTTCATCTGGGAGGTCACTCCGTGATGGTGGGCGGCGCGGCCAGGAACGGGCGCACCTCGAGCCACTCGTGGATCGGCTTCCCGCCCGCCCCGGGGGCGGCCGACAGTTCCCCGGCCAGCTCGATGGCGCGCTCGTAGCTGTCGACGTCGATCACCATCCAGCCGGCGATGAGGTCCTTGGTCTCGGCGAACGGGCCGTCGGTGACCGGCGGGCGCCCCTCGCCGTCGTACCGGACCCACGTCCCCTCGGGGGCGAGCGCCTGACCGTCGACGAACTCGCCGGTCCCTTCGAGCCGGGCCGCGAAGTCCTGCATGTACTGCATGTGCGCCGAGATCTCCTCCGGCGTCCACTGGTCCATACACACGTCGTTGACCGGAGCAGGGGCGCCGCGGTAGTGCTTGAGCAGCAAGTACTTGGCCATCGTGATTCTCCTCGGTGCTGGTGCGACCTATTCTGGTCGCGTTCACTGCGAGGACGGAGCCAGCCACGGGTTCTCGACATCGCCGTCCGTTTTTGGCTCTCGTAGATGAGCCTGGGTGAGCCGTCTCGCGGTGTCCGGGTCCGCGGCGTGGCGCGAGGGCGAGACGGAGCGAGGCCTTCCAAGATCAGCGGCGACCGAGCAGATGAATCAGGAGAAGGCCTCGCGTGCGTCACTGTACGTGCTGTTCCTGGCGCGTTGTGGTGCGCCCGGACCGATGAGTTGTTCGGCGTGGAGGGCATGCACGTCCTCGACGTCACCCGTGATCCCGACGTTGGCGGTGGACAGGGTCAGGTGGTGCTGGACGTCGAGTCCGAGCCGATCTGACCGGCTGTCCGGACTTCGGGGTGGTCGCGGTCGGCCACGGCCGGCACGTCCAGGCCCTGCACGACGCCCCATCCTTCGGCACGCCGGTGCGGGTGCGGGTGCGGTGGCGCAAGCGGATCTGGCGCTGCCCCGAACCCTCGTGTCGTCGAGGGACCTGGACCGAGGAGCACGACTTCGCGCCGCCGCGGGCCGAGCTCACCAGCCGGGCGGTGGAGCGGGCGGTCAGCCTGCTGCGGCTCGACGACACCACGGTGTCGGCGATCGCGCGGCGGCTCGGAGGGAACGGGCACACCTGCTGGAACGCGGTCAAGAAGCACGCCGAGACCTCGATCGACATCAACTCGATAAGAAGCGCGCATGGCGCTGCTCCTGATCGCCACCCCGGTGCCCGGCGTGACCACCCAGGTGGCCACCTTCCAGGTGGTCAACAGCTTCGGTCCGGTCGGCGACCGGTGGGCGCCCATCCTGCTCCACATAGGCACCGACATCTTCTCCCGCTAGTTGAAGGCACTCTCATCGCTGGGCGGCCCCGCACGGGCCGCCCAGCACTGTGTGCGGGCTCCCTCGTTACCTCCAATGGTTGTGGGTTCTCTCAGCCGGAGGGGTAAGTGGATCTGTTCTTCGTCAGCCGTGCCCGCGTACAGGAACGGCCAGAGTTGTACAGCGGGGTGGGTGAGGAGGCCGTATGGCGGCTGGACTTCAGGGCCCTGCCGGATCGTCTGCCGGTGATCGTGGACGGGCAGATGCGGCCGGTGGAGCCAGCGTGCGGGTGGTTTCGTCACTTGGCCTATCTAGGGCGTGATCCGGAGGACACGCTGCGGCACTACGCGTACATCGTGCTGCGGCTGATCGAGTTCCTGGCCGAGCGGGGCCGCGAGCTTGGGACTGCGGCCGAGTCCGATCTGGTGGCCTACCGGCGGTCGCGGACCGAGTTACAGGACGTGCCGGTGGGCGGGACGGCCTGGGACCGTGAGGCATCGGTGATCAACACGCTGCTGGACTGGATGGTCGGGCAGGGGCTGCGACGGGCGTCGCCGCTGCGGGCGGTCGGCTCCACGAATCCGCTGGCCAGTGGGATGAGCCGGGACATGGACATCAGGCATCTGTCGTTGGGGCAGTACGTGTTTTTCCGGGACGTCGGTCTGGGTGGTCAGACCCTGGATGGGGAGGTCGACCCGGCCTTTCGTGGCTGGGCGCCGAACCGCGGGCGGGCGGCTTCCGATCTGGCCTTGATGACCGGGATGAGGCCGCAGGAGTGGTCAACGGTGCTGTTTCCGGAACTCGCGGTCGGGTTGCGGCGGCCCGGGGAGGTCGTCCAGTTCGACCTCCAGGAGTGCGCGAAGTACAGGAAGCATCGCATCGTCTTCGTTCCGCAGGACGCGCTGACCTCGGTGGACAGGTTCTTGCTGATTGAGCGGCCGGAAATGGCGGAGGGCCTGGTCCGCGCGCTGGAGAGACGTCATCGCGAGCTGCTGGTGGTTAGCGAGATCGACTATGCACGCGGCCGGCTGCGGGGGCGCTGGGAGGGCCGGGACCGGGAATTTGCTTGGTCGGCGATACCGCCACGGCTGCGGCGGGTGACGGTTCACGAGGGGCCAGCCGGGCTGGAGCCGCTGGCGGTGTTCATCGGGCACGGCAGCCTGATGCTCACCTCGTCGTCGTGGGACCGGGTCCGCTACCAGGCATGGGACCGGCTGACGGCGGTCCGTGACGAGGAGCGGGCCCCTCAACTCCCATTGAAGCGCTATCGATTCCACGATTTGAGGCACACGTTTGCCTTAAGGCTCTTGGACTTCTTGATGCGGCGGGCGGCCGAGCGCGAGCGGGCGGTGGTCCGGGCGGGCACGGCGACGCTCGCCGAGCACATGGCCTTCAACCCGCTGCTGATTGTCAGCCGCAGACTCGGCCATGCGAGCCCGGCCACGACCTACGAGTACTTGCGCTACCTGGAAGACCCGATGGCCTACGTCGACGCCGTGTTCGCCCAGTGGGCGGCGAGCGACGGGGACAGCTACGCGGACATCGCCTTGCGGGCCATGAATGTCGAGGAGGCCGGTCATGCCGCGCCGCGGTGAGCGACGCCGGGACTTCCGGCACGGCGATCCCGTCCCTGCTCCGCCCCGGATCGGGGCCCGTCAGGTGATCACCCCGGAAGCCAACGGGAAGAAGAGCGTTCTGCGGTTCGACCCATCACGGTTCGCCTGCCGATTGCTGGCGCAAGAGCTGGCGGACGAGTGGGTGGAATACATCGAGATGACTGCCCGCCGGACGGGCACGGCCAGCATCCACCGCCAGGGCATCACGCACTTCTGCGAGTTCGTCGACTCGCATCTGCTGGGACAGGCGCCGACGGCGTCCCTGGGCGGAGCGGACCCGAATCTGGCCGAGGTATTGCTGGCCTGGGAAAACTCGTTGCCGGCCCAGTGGCCGCAGGGATCGACGCGTCCCGCGTCACTCGCGGCGAATCTACGCATTCTGATCAACCGGCGTCAGCAGCATCCCGACCGGGAGGTCGCCGACCGCCTGGCCCGGGTGGCTGCGGACCAGCACGGACTGTCCTGGGGCACCACGAAGGAGCTGGACGAGTACTCCCGCAAGGACAAGGCCGCGCTGGTCCGGGCCGCCTGGGAAGACGTCGTCCGGCTCCGCAAGCGGCTGGAAGCCGGTTGGGCAATGGTCGCCGCCGGGGGCCATCCTGCGGAACACGACTGGTCCCGCATGCCTGACCTTCTCTGGGCCCTGGCCCATCAGGCTGTCTCACCCCGGGAGATGGCCACAAACGCTGTGTTCCCCCTGTCGCCGGAACTTCGAGCGCTCATTCCGGAGAACGTCAAGGTCACTGGATCGAGCAGCGGGATGCGCTGCTACTTCCTGGTCCGCGGCCTGCTGAACCAGCTCTATCCCAACGGTCGGGACCTGCATGCTTTCCGGGTGCTCTTGGTGGCCGCGACCGGCCATACCCCGGAGGAGGTGACAGGTCTGTCCGAGGACTCGGTGGAGTTCACCGAGGGGGGAGTTCGGCTGACCATGACAAAGAACCGGGCCCGCAGGATTCACCGCAGGGCCTTCAGCCGGATCGACAAGGCGACCGAGGTTGAGCGCGTTCACGAGTACGCGGATCGGCCTCGCCTGGAAGTGTCGGAGATCGTCCAGCGGCTGATGGACGTGACTGCGCCGCTGCGTGATCTCTACGGAGAGCGTCCCGCGCCGCTGTTCTTGCAGGGGACGTTGCCGACCAGCACGTGGGAGTTCACCGTCAGCCGGGGGCGACTGCGGCTGTTCCAGGGCTGGGTGAAGGCGATGGGGCTCGAACTGGAGGGACCGGCTGACATCCGCCGGCTGAGGAAGTCGACGAAGGTGGAGAAGGCCGTCGCCTTCGGCGGCCGCATCGCGGACATCGCAGACGACCACCACGAGGAGACATTCCGCGGCCACTACGCGCAGGGGACGACCCTGCGGGTGATCTCCGGACGGGTGATCACGACTGCTCAGCAGTCATGGTTCGACAAGGCCATCGCGGGCCCGGTCGTCGTGGACACCACGGCCGAGGCGGATCTCGACCAAGCGGATTCACCAGCGTTGCGCGAGCTCGGGCTGAGTGCTGGGCAGGTCGAGGACTTGCGAAGCGGGGCCCTGGACATGGGGATGACCAGCTGCCGCGATCCGTTCGACTCGCCGTTCTCCCGTTCCGGTGATCTTTGCTCAATCGCACCATTGCGCTGCCTGGAATGCCGCAATGCCTGGATTCTCCCCTCCCACCTGCCCCAGCTGCTGCTGTTCGCCGACCACCTGGACCGGTTGCGCACCCGACTGAGCCCGGTCCACTTCCACACCCTCTGGGGGCAGACCGCCGCCAACCTGGCGGCGGTCCTCGCTGACCGGACCGAGACCGACATCGCAACGGCCCGCCGGCACATCGCCGAAAGCACCGCCACCTTGCACCTTCCTCTTGCTGCCCGAGCGGAGTTCGACGCATGAACCGCACTGCTCCCAGCCCGCTGGCCATAGCGGCCTTCGGCACCGACGAGCCCGTCCTGGGCTCACACCCACTCCTTCCGGGCGCGATCAGTCCCGTCTTCGGGCAGCGCGACGAGTGGATCCTGAACGGGGTCCTGCGGCGTCCGGCCAACTTGCACCCGGCTGAGTGGAAGATGAAGTTCGATGGCTTCAGTGACCTCTGGAACCTCCGGGCGCGCGAGCTGGTCATGATCGCGTTGAACCCGCGGCATCCCAGGACGGTGGCTGCGGGAATCCCAGCAGCCCGGCGGCCGGTCAAGGCGCGGACGGCCATCAACATGCTCAGCGCTCTGCGGGGTCTGGAGGCATGGGCGACGGAACGGGGACTGCCAGACGACTTGGGAGCTTGGCCGGAGCACCAGTTGCACGTTCGTGTCGCCGAGCTGCGTAAAATGCTGAGCGTCAGCACCGTGGTGAGTCACATCAAGGTGATCCGTGAGCTTGAACGCTGCGGCCCGTTACTGACCGGCGGAGGCCTGACCTGCGACCCCTGGCCGGGAACGTCCGCGCGGGCGGTCGCGGGTTCCACCTCGGACGGTCGCGGGAGGGTGTCGACCCCGGTTATTCCGCCGCAGGTGTGGTTCCCGCTGATCCGGGCCGCCTGGACCTATATCGACAAGTTCGCCCCGGACATTTTGCGAGCCGAGCACCGCTACCGACAACTCCAGGCGGAAGCGGTGAACTCCTCCGTGGGGGCGGCGGAGCGGCTGCGATCCTGGCTGGCTATCCCGGAGAGCTTCGTCCCGATGCACCACGAGTCGAAGCCGTCCCGAATCACGGATGCAGGCACGGTCCACTGGAATCTGCTCTCCTTGTTGATCGGCACCGACGCGCGGGCGCACGTCTTCAACAACATCCAGGCCCTCCGCCCGATCGTCCAGGAGGCGGTGGACCGCGGGCAGTGCGCGACGGCGAGCCTGCTGAGTGAGTACACCCAGGTCGAACGCGCTGACGGCACCTTGGGCGGCTGGAGCTGGGGAATCGATCTCCGCGGCCTGGCGCGGGAGATCCAGATGCTCCGCGTCGCCTGCTACATCTTCGTCACCGCGTTAAGCATGATGCGTGACTCTGAAGTCCAGGAGGTTCTCAAGGGCTCGGTGGTCGAGCACTTCGGGGCGCCGGCCGTGGTCTCGGCAGAGGTCAAGGATGAAGAGGACTTTCCGCGCAAGCACTGGTGGATCATCGAGCCGGTCGCGCGAGCTCTGGCTCTGGCCGAGGAGATCACCCCGCACTCCGAGCGGCTGTTCAGCGGACTCAACGGCCAGATCAGGAACGCGGAAAGGTTCACTGCTGCCGCAGGGATCAAGGCGTTCGTCGAGCATGTGAACGCCAGAACCCCAGTCAACGGGCTGGAGCCCATCCCACCCGAGCGGGTCGCCCCGCACATGTTCCGCAGGACCATGAGCATGCTGACCGACCAGTTCCCCGGCTCCGAGATCGCCCTGGGCATCCAGCTCAAACACGTCGCCTCACGGGCCCTGGCCAACCGCACGACCCAGGGCTATGCCGCCTCCGCAGCATCCTGGGCCAAGCATCTGGATGGAGCGATCGAGGCCGCCCGCTTCCGGGGACTGCGGGATCTCTTCGATGCGCACAGGGCGGACGAACCGATCGGCTTCGGCCCCGGCGCCGACCACCTGACCAGGACCTTCGACAAGATCCGCGACACCTTCGCCGCCCAGGGCGGCGACGCGACGGTCGAACATGCCCTGCTGAAGCAGGCCCGCGTCTCCATCCGCTTCGGCACCCTAAACAACTGCCTGTTCGACGCCACGAACCCGGCTGGCGCCGTCTGCCTGGAGAACACCGTGATCCCACCCGGACACACTGGCCCCCTGCCGGACCGCTGCCGCCCCGACCGTTGCGGCAACAGCATGATCGGACCCCAGCACGTCGAGATCTGGGACAGTGAGGAGCGATCTCTGACCAAGCTTTTGGAGTCCCGCCGCCTCGCGCCAGGGCATCGCTCCGCTCTGGAACAGCAGCGGTCCGAGGCCCAAGCCGTGCTGCGAAAGGCCGGACGGTGAGCGACACGGCGGTCTCGGCCAAGACCGAGCGGAAGCTTCGCGAGGCGATGGACCGGCTCCTCATGGGCAAGCCTCAGCGCACCGACGGCCGGATGACGAAGAACAACCTCTGCCGCGAAGCCGGAGTCAGTTCCGCGACGATGTTCCGGGCCAAGGCTGTCTTGGCCGACTGGGACGGCCATATCGAAGTCCATGGCAGTCTCACCCCCGGCGAAGCACGGCGCGACGCCGACAACGACACCCTTCGCCGGCAACTGGCTGCGGCGAAGAAAGCGATCACCGAACTCAACAAGCAGTTGACGGCGGCGGCCACGATCATCGCTTCACTGCACCACGACAATCAGATGCTCCGGACTGAGCAACACGAGGCTGCCACCGTCATCAGTCTCCCGCCCAGGCCAGGAGGATGAGGATTGACAAAATCACCCCACGGTTTCGTTGACGCCTCGCTACCGTCGGTCCATGAATCGGGACGAGCTCATAGCCTCAGCGAAACGATGGATGCATGCCGGCCTCGGGGCCTTCACCCGGGGGGCTGGCGACTTCGATTTTGCGGTCCATCACCTGGGCGTCGCCACTGAGCACACCCTGAAGGCGTATCTCGCCTCACTCCACCCGGCCCTTCTTGTTGAGGGCAAGGATTTCGACTCCCTGCTTCACGCGACTGGCCATGGCTCAAGGGCAACTGCTGCCAGCCAGATCAAGACTCTCGGAGTCGTTGTCGCCTACGGGCGCTGCCGCAAGCTCCTTCCCAAGCAACTGAAGCTGGACGAAGGGAAGTTCGCGAGCGGCCTGGCGAACGCCCGCAACGGCGTCGCGCACCTTGGCCAGCACGACAGCGATCAGGCTCAGAACGCCATCAGTATCTGCTTCCAGGTTGTTGACCCGCTCCTGGCTGCCCTTGATGTTGATCCAGCCGACTTCTGGGGACGCTACGAACCTCTGCATGACCGAATGGTTGCGGAGCGGGCCGACGAGCTGGAGATCGCACTGGCGATCAAGATCACCAAGGCGCAGACCGACTTCGCCACTCGTTTCGGATCCCTGCTCGAACCCGAGCGCCTGATGTTGCTCCAGGCGATTTCCCTCAGCTCGACGGCGGGCTACCACGAAGACAGCGCAGAAAAGACCCAGTGCCCGGCATGCTCACAATCTGGCTGGCTCACTGGTCGGCTGGATGTCGAGTGGGCGGACGACAACGAGGAAATCGACGCCGAAGACTCGACAGAACCTGTCTTGGTGCTGCACCCAGATGAGTTCTTTTGCCCCTTCTGCGGGCTCTCGTTGCAAACAGACGAGCTGGAGACCGCGAAACTGCCACTTGAGATCGTGACGTCCAAGGACCCCTATCCATACATGGAGCCGGACGTGGATCTTGCCTACGACATCCACCATGATCGTTAACTAGTACTCCAGCTGTAGATCGTAATCTTCATGTGGTGGCCACTGTCTGGCGTCACCAGCGGGCGACAAGCGTTTCCTCCTTCCCTCGATTGCGGTACAGCCAGGTGGTCCCCGGCGCGATGGCCCCGGTCAGATAGCCGACGATGGGCTCCCGCTGCGTTGCGCTGTCCAGCTCGCCGAGCAGCTTCAGGGCGTCAGGCAGGGGGAAGAAGGCGGCCTGTTTGATGTCGTCGTCCTCCGGTGCGACGTCCCCCGACCACTCGTCGATCTCGAAGGCAGCGGCCAACGCCGAAGGGTGCTGCTCGGAGTCGATGTGCATGAGGAATGCTGTCCGTACCGGGTCGCCCACCAGCAGCCCGGTCTCCTCCTGCAGTTCGCGCCGGAGAGCTTCGTGCATGAGCTCGCCGTCCTCGACTCCGCCGCCGGGGAGGGACCAGAGAATCTCGCCGTCGATGCCGAGGCTCTCTTGCACGAGCAGGATCTCGTTGCCTTGGCGGATGATGCCAATGACCAACTGCACCCGGGGCGCTGGGGCCTTCAAATCCTCTGCTGTCATGCCGCAGACCGTATGTGATGGCCAGTTCGCCGGTAGCCCGGGCCGCTGAGGAGGCCCCGCGCTCGTATAGCTACGGCGAAGTCCCAAGTAGCTCTCTGTAACTGATCACGGGCGTCTATGTCCGGTACGGCGCCGGGTAGCCGGCCGAGGCATCGACTTACGAGCGGCAGGCCCCCCGGTCGGGTCCTGCCGTTCGTCGTTCCGAAAGCACGTGCTTGCGCTCAGGCGTCCCGTCGGGTGTCGTTCTACCTCCGTTGACCCAATCCCTGGCACTGGCCTGCCGCGTTGAGCACCACGACGACGACCAGGAGGCGGAGATGGGCCGGTACAAGCCGAAGAGGGACGCGCGCCGATCGCAACGGCGGGCCCGGCAGGGTCGTGCAGGCCCGACTCCCCGAGGAACAGCGGTACAGCAGCATCGGTGAGTCGATGCACGACGGCAGCGTCGAAGCCGTCGCCGCGCGGTCCTGAGACAGTCGCCGCCTGTGTCCGGGATCTGTTCGTCCCGGCGCGGGCGGCGGTTCAGGAACCGGCGGCAAGGCTGTGTCAGACCACGGCGAGCCGGTCCACCAGCAGCTCCAGCCTCGACTCGGTGTACTCCGGCGGCAGCCGTCCCGATCGGGCCAGGGTCGCCATCCCGTGCAGGGACGCCCAGAACACCTCGGTGAACAGCCCCGGTTCGACACCGTCCCCGGCGACCTCGCCCAGGCTCTCCAGCAGCGCGGCGAAGGCGTCCTTCAGTGGCTCCGGGGTGTCCTCCCGCGCGAACGCCAGGCCGCCGTCGAGCTGGAACATCGCTTCGTAGACCGCCGGGTTGTGTGCGGCGAAGTCGAGGTAGGCACGGGCGAGGGCGGCGGCCCGCTCGCGCGGGCTCTTCGCGGCGGCGGTCGCGGCCCGCACCGCCGCGGCCAGCTCGGCGGCACCCTGGAGGGCGACGGCGCCGATGATCTCGCGTTTGCCGCGGAAGTGGCTGTAGAGGACGGGCTGGCTGTACTCGATGCGCTCGGCGAGCCGGCGGGTGGTGACCGCGTCCCAGCCCTGCTGCTCGGCGACTTCGCGGGCGGTCGCCACGATGAGGCGCTCGCGCCCCGCCCGTTCGCGCTGCTTGCGTTCCTGTACCGACATGACTCGATCCTAGCATCGCTAGACAAGAGAGCGGCAGTAGTACTAGCGTTGCACCATCACATAGCAACGCTAGATCTCGGAGGGGTCGTCATGCTCAGCACACTCCAAGTACTCACCACCGTCACCGTCGGCCTGATGGTCGGAGTCGAGGTCTGCGTCGTCTTCATCATGAAGCGGATCCTGGACGCCCTGCCCGGCGACAGCGGCCAACTCGGCCACGCGCACGGCGGCCGGATGCTCGGCGCCCTCATGCCCTTCTGGTACATCGGCTCGGTCCTCCTCAGCGCCGCCTGGGCCATCGCCGCATGGGGCCACGACGGCACCCCGCTCGTCGTCACCGCCGCCGGCCTCCTCGTCACCAGCGTCCTCATGTCCGTCCTGCTGCTCGTCCCGATCAACAACCGCAACAAGACCTGGACCCCCGAGAACCGGCCCGCCGACTGGCAGCAGCAGCTGAACCGCTGGGAGCGCTACCACTACGCCCGCGTCGCCGTCATCATCGCCGCCTTCACCCTGCTGGTCGCCGCCCTCGCCTGAGCCCACGGGTCCACCCGCCCGGTCGTCAAGCCACAACCACCCCACCGCAAAGGAACACAGCCATGGGCACCTCCACTTTCCGCACCGCCGTCGTCCGCGTCCCGAACGGCCCCGACTCGATCGAGGTCATCGACGTTCCCGTCGTCGAGCCCGGCCCCGGCCAGGTCCGCGTCGCCGTCGCCGCGGCGACGGTCAACCCCACCGACCTGGGCGTCGCGGCGGGCTTCTTCCACTCTCTAGGCCTGGTCCAGCAGCCCGAGCACACCGGCCTGGGCTGGGAGTTCGCCGGCGTCGTGGACGCGGCCGGGCCGGGCGTCGAGCTGGCCGTCGGCACCCGCGTGGCCGGCCTGGTGGTCGGATTCGACCGCGACTACGGCACGTACGCCGAGCAGATCGTGGTCGCGGCGACCGACGCCGTCCCGGTCCCCGAGGACCTGGACCTGCCGGCCGCGGCCACGGTCCCCCTCAACGGGCTGGCCGCCGCGCAGGTCGTCGACCTGCTCGGCGACGCGCCCGCCGGGGCCGGCCGGCTGCTGGTGACCGGCGCCGCGGGGGCGGTCGGGGCGAACGTCGCCGTCCTCGCCCGGGAACGCGGCTGGCAGGTGACCGGGCTCGCCCGCGCCGACGACGAGGAGTTCGTCCGCGGCCTCGGCGCCGGCTTCACCGCGGACGCCGAGTCGGGATGGGACGCGGTCGTCGACGCCGCCCAGCTCAATGACGAGGCGGTGAAGCTGGTCCGCGACGGCGGCTCCTACGTCGGCCTGCGGCCCGGTCTCGCGCCGGCCGCCGAGCGCGGGATCTCGACCGCCGCACTGTTCACCGTCTCCGACAGCGCCCGCATCGCCGACCTCCTGGCCCGCGCCGCCGCCGGCGAACTCCCGGCTCGTGTCCACGCGGTCGTCTCCCTGGACCAGGCCGCCGACGCCCACCGGGCCACCGCCAAGGGCGGCCTCCGCGGCCGCTACATCATCCGCCCCTGACCACCCGGCGCCCGGTGCGCCGCCGGGCGCGGTCACCGTCGCCGGCGCGCCGAAAACCTCGAACGCCAAGGGCCGGTCCCCGCCGCGCCGCCGGCCCCGGCTCGGCCACCACATGCGCGGCATCGCCGAAACCGGCGAGCCGAGCCGCCCCGGCCATCGCGACATCGGTCGGCACAATACCGGGACCTCTCTGGGCCACGGGACGAAGTCCCAGCCCGCTCCCCACTGTCAGCGATGCGGTTGCGATGCCTCGCGAGACGAGGCGATGCCCGCTGCCGATACCGCTCTCTTCCTGCCCCACCCTGCTTTACGACACCCGCTGGAGACCCGTCATGACCATGAAGCGCCTCGCCACCGTCCTCGCTGTCCTGGGCGGCCTGTTCCTCGTGTACACCGGGATCAGCTACCTGCTCGCGCCCCAGGCGACGGCAGAAGGGTTCGGACTGCCGACCTGGCCGCAAGACCAGGGGGAGGGGTTCCTGGCAGTCAAGGGCATGCGGGACATCGGCTTCGGCCTGGCAATCCTCGCGGTGCTGCTGGCCGGGCAGCGCAAGGCGCTCGGGGTGGCGATGGCGGCCATGGCCGTCGTCCCACTCGGCGACATGACGATCGTGCTGAACCAGGACGGCTCGGCGGCGACCGCGTTCGGCGTCCACGGGCTGGCCGCGGCCGTGGTCGCCGTGACCGCGGGACTGCTGCTGCGCGAGAAGCCGACCGCAGCCTGAGGAGGGCACGAAAGTGGGGGCAGGCCCCTCTGGGCCTGTGAAACACCCCGACCCGCGGCGCACGACCTGCGGCGACCTTGTTTCATGAGTTGTTGCAAACAGCGGGACAGATGAAACACCCTCATGAAACGATCCGGGGGTGAGTCCGGACCCGCACACCCTCGTTGAGGCGCACACCTGCCCGATGTCGTCCTGCGCCGCCCCGGCCGGCTCGCCGTGCCGGACCGGCAAGGGCAAGGTCGCCGTGCAGTACCACACCGCCCGCTTCCGCCTGGTGCCTCAGCTCGCCAAGACGCTCAACGTGCCCACCCCGCCCGTACGCAAGCCCGGCACGGCCTGGGTGGAGCTGCCGTGGCCGCGTGCCGCCGGCGCCGAGCCGACTGGGCACGTCCGCCTCGGCTACGCCCGCGCCTCCACCGCCCGGCAGTCCCTCGACGCCCAGCTCGACTCCCTCGTCGAGGCCGGGGTGACCCGGGTCTTCTCGGAGAAGATCTCCACCCGGGTCACGAAGCGGCCCGAGCTGGACAGGGCCGTCACGCTCGCGCGGGAACTGCGCGCCTCCGGCGTCGCGGTCACCCTCGTCGTCCACGAGCACAAGCGCCTCGGCCGCGGCATCGACCTCGCCACGCTCGCCGAAGAACTCAAAACGTCCGAGGTCGGGCTGGAGTTCCTCACCGGAGAGCTCCAGGGCCAGCACGATCCCTCCGGGGTCGTGTTCACCGTGCTCGCCGCGCTGTCCGGCATGGAACGCGAGTACATCCGCGACCGCACCCTCGAAGGCCACGAGTCCGCCCGCAAACGCGGCAAGACCATCGGCGGCGCCACCGTCGCCGACCCGGACATGCTCGCCATGGCCCTGCACTACCGGGATCAAGGTCTGAGCCTGCGCGACATGGCCGCGAAGCTCGTCATCACCAGCGGCAAGAAGAAGGGCCAGCACCCGTCACCGGCTACCGTCATGCGGATGCTGCGCGAACACGACGAGCAGGCCACCGCGACCGCAGAGGCGTGATCCACCGCTACTTTGCGGCTGGTGTCTGAGCCAGGACTCCCTCTCCTGTCACTGCCGGGAGATGATGAGCCAGGGCCGCCGGGGCGGCCCGCCCCTCGACGGAGGGACGGGTGGGCCGCCGGTCCTGTCTATGCTCAGGCCCATGGCACTGGAATGGGAACAGATCATCGTCGACTCCGCCAACCCCGTCGCTCTCGGGCGCTGGTGGGCCGAGGCTCTCGGCTGGGTAGTGGTCGACGAATTCGAGGAGATCATCGAGATCCGGCCTGAGCCGGACCAGATGCCGGGGCTGCTCTTCGTGCCTGTCCCCGAGGGCAAGACGTCGAAAAACCGGCTCCACCCCGACTTCCGCCCCGACGACCAGGAGGCCGAGGTCGCCCGGCTGCTCTCCCTCGGTGCCCGGCGCGCCGACACCGTGCAGGACGAGCAGCACTGGGTGACCCTCCTCGACCCGGAGAGCAACGAGTTCTGCGTCCTGAGTGAGCGGAAGAGCTGAGCGGAAGCACTGGCGGAAGCGCTGAGCGTAGGCCGGGCAGTTGTCCGGGGCCCCGACGCCCGCAGCAACACGGACAGAATTGACACGGAAGCCGGATGGCGGTGGCGCGGCGCACCCGGGCGGGCCGGCACCGCCGGGTTCGGCCCTGTATTCGTGAAGCTGCCGTTACCCGTCATGTAGCGGAGCGTGACTGACTGCCGAGGTCCGTAGTGGGGGCATGCAGGTTGACGCGGTTCTCGTACTCACGGCGGGCCTTGCGCTGGGCCGGGACCGCCGCGGCGCCGTCGAGGGCCGGGCAGAGGCCGAGGAGTCGGTGCCCGATGCGGGTGGCATCGATGACGAAAAGGCCCCCGGTGTAAGGCGAATTCGAGGGGTCGTTGCAACACGTGGTCGGTTGATCAGGCTGCGAGCAGTTTAGACAGGCGCTCGGCTGGGGTTTCCCAGCCGAGCGTTTTGCGTGGGCGGCTGTTGAGTTCGGCGGCGACGGCGTCGAGGTGCTCGCGGCTGTGGGTAGCGAGGTTGGTTCCCTTGGGGAAGTACTGGCGGAGCAGGCCGTTGGTGTTTTCGTTCGAGCCGCGCTGCCAGGGGCTGCCGGGGTCGCAGAAGTAGACCGGGATGTCGGTGGCGATGCTGAAGGCGTGGTGGGCGGCCATCTCGGAGCCCTGGTCCCAGGTGAGGGACCGTACCAAGTGCGGCGGCAGGGTTTTCACGGTGTCGGTCAGGGCGTCGCGGAGGCTTGCCGCGCTGTGGTCGCCGGGCAGGTGGACCAGCATCAGGTATCGGGTGCTGCGTTCGACGAGGGTGCCGATCGCCGATCCGCTGTTCTTGCCGATGATGAGGTCCCCTTCCCAATGTCCGGGGACGGCCCGGTCTTCGGCCTCAGCGGGGCGGTCGCTGATCATGACCATTGGGGTCGTGAACCGGGGCTGGCGCTTGGCTGCCTGGCGGTGGGGGCGGCGGCGGGCGCGTCCGGTCCGCAGGGCTTTGGTGAGTTCGCGGCGGAGTTCTCCGCGGCCTTGGACGTAGAGGGCCTGGTAGACCGTTTCGTGGGTCACGTGCATCTCCGGGCGGTCGGGGAACCGTGTGCGAAGAGCGTTGCAGATCTGCTCGGGACTCCAGCGTGCGCTCAGGCGGTCCTGGATGAAATCCCGCAGTTCGGGGTTCTGGCCGATCTTCCCCGCCTTGGGGCGGGGCCGGCGGGTATCGGCGCGGGCCTGGGCGGCGTGCGGCCGGTACTGGCCGTTGCCCGGGTGCCGGTTGCGGCGTATCTCGCGGCTGACGGTGGACGGGCTGCGGCCCAGCTCGGCGGCGATCGCGCGGATCGTGGCCTTCTCCCGAGCCGGTCGGCTATGTGGATGCGATCGGCCTCACGCAGGTAGCGGGACGGGCCAGAAGGCGGCGCCTCCTGGTGGATCGGAGGCGTCGCCTTCTTCTTGCCGATGTGCGCATGTGATCCGTTGCGCCACTTCTTGCCCGTCCGCCGGTCGATGCCAACGATCCGGCAGGCTTCCCTACTGCTGTAGCCCTGCTGCATGAGCTGGAAGTATGCCGCCCGCTCACGGGTCAGCTTCTTCCGCCCCTGCGGCCCCCGGTCCTTGCGTATCTCGAATTCCATTGCATCCCCTGAGCTGGGGTGTTGCAACGACCACTAGAACTCAAGTAACCCGGGGGCCTTTCAACTACCTGGTCAGACACAGGTGTTGACTCTCCAGGCTTTCGTTGCCGTGTCAGAAACTCGCTTCCAGTGGATCACTGCGCACTGGAAGCGTTGCTGGATTTCGTTGCCGACCTCGTGTTCGTAGGAGGTGGGGTAACCCATCGGCCCTCGCTCACACCCGTCGCTGCACCAGTACTCGCCGATGTCTCCCCAGACGGGCCATGCTCCGGTGCGGGGGGACCAGTAGATCGTCCCGTGTTCGAACTGGGTTCGTCGGCCGACTCCGTCGGGGTTGACCAGTTCGTCGGTGAGGGGGCATCCGAGCGGCCCAGTGCGGCCTTTCATCTCGGTGTACCTTTTCTCGATGTCTCCTACGACTTTGTGTCCGCAGTAGGGGTCGCTGGGGTCGGCTTGTGCGGTTGGTGTGACTGTGATGCTGAGGCCGGCCAGCAGGGCTAGGGCGGTCAGTACGCCGATCCGGCTTCGAATTCCTCGCTGGAGGGTTGTGCCGAAATGCATGACATCGCCACCTTCCTTGGTTTGGAACTGCCTTACGGGCCAACGAGGCGATTCGACAGATGGAAACGGCCCTCGATTAGCCCAGAAGATCGAAAACGCTGACAAGCACACCCCACGTCCGCTACGGAGAGCTACTTGTCACTTCGCGGCAGCTTCGGGAGAAGAGGGCCTGCACCGCCGAGCAGGCATGCCTTCCGCTACTGCTCTGGTGGCAATCAGGTCGACATTGTGGGCACCCCGGCGAGTGAACACGCACCCAGCAGCCGCGCTCTCAACACGCGAACCACTGGGGGACCCAGAACTGGCATCACCGCCCGCCACCACCTGGGGTGAGGCCTCTCATGAGAGTCCCAAACGGTGGAGAACACATCCTGTCGATCTACATCTTCCTGCAGTTCATCCGGTCCATTCCCACCTCGCTGGACGAGGCGGCCCGGCTCGACGGGGCGAACACCCTCACCATCTACCGGAAGATCATCCTGCCGTTGCTCGAGCCGGCGATATCCACGGTGGTCATCGTCAAGGGCATTACGACCTACAACGACTTCCACATCCCGTTCCTGTACATGCACTCGGAGAACCTCGGCACGATCTCCACCGCCCTGTTCCGCTTCAAGGGTCCGTTCGGCGCCCACTGGGAGGACATCTCGGCCGGTGCGATCCTCGTCATCCTGCCGACGCTGCTCGTCTTCCTCTTTCTCCAGCGCTACATCTACAACGGCTTCGCCCAGGGAGCGACGAAACAGCACCCGCGACCGCCCGCGCGGTCGACGAAGCGGTGCCGGCCGTGCCGCCCGTACTGAACGGGAAGCGGAGTGAGGGGAGTTGGGGGACTGGTAGGAAAGTTTACTGTTCGCTAGCATGCCGGGCGGTGGCTTGGCGCGGTGCCCCACCCCCGTGGCATGACGCGCTCAGTGAGAGCTCTGGCCCGGCCACCACGATGCCGCCCCCTGCCCGCGCGGGCCGGGGCGCGAGGTCACGCACCGATGCCCAGCTCTCGCCACCCCCAAGGCCAGGAGTCCAGGGATGCACCTGAACGGCTCAACTCCGCTCCTCACGCCCACGCGGCGCCGTACGGTGGGCGTGGTCATCGCCGCCGTACTGCTCCTCGTCGGCGGTCTGTTGCTCGCCTACCCCGACCGGGCCGGCGCCGCCGCCGACCCCCTCATCTCGCGGGGCAAGCCCGCCACCGCGTCCTCCAGCGAAAGTTCCGGCCTCGGCCCGCAGAAAGCCTTCGACGGCGACCCGGCCACCCGGTGGGCGAGCGCCGAGGGCAAGGATCCGCAGTGGATCCGCGTCGACCTCGGTGCCACCGCCAACGTCACTGGAGTGAAACTGAGTTGGGAGGCCGCGTACGCCAAGGCGTACCGGATCGAGATCTCCGCCGACGGCACCACCTGGACCCGGCTCGCCGACGAGACGGCCGGGAACGGCGGCACCGACGACTGGCCCACCCTCGCCGGCAAGGGCCGCTACCTGCGCGTGTACGGCACCGCGCGCGGCACCGCCTACGGCTACTCGCTGTACGAGACCGAGGTGTACGGCACATTCGACGACGCGCCCCCGCCGACCGGCGCCTTCACCGTGGTCGCCGCCGGCGACATCGCCGCCCAGTGCACCGCCTCCGACAGCGGATGCGCCCACCCCAAGACCGCCGCACTGGCCCAGCAAATCAATCCGAAGTTCTATCTGACGATGGGCGACAACCAGTACGACGACGCCCGGATCACCGACTACCGCGCCTACTACGACAAGACCTGGGGCGCTTTCAAGGACAGGACGCATCCGGTACCGGGCAACCACGAGACGTACGATCCGGCCGGGTCACTGGTCGGCTACAAGACGTACTTCGGGGCGATCGCGTACCCCCAGGGCAAGAGCTACTACAGCTTCGACGAGGGCAATTGGCACTTCGTCGCCCTCGACTCCAACTCCTTCGACCAGAGCGCCCAGATCGACTGGCTCAAGGCCGACCTCGCGAAGAACGGCAAGGCGTGCATCGCCGCCTACTGGCACCACCCGCTGTACTCCTCCGGCGGGCACGGCAACGACCCGGTCAGCAGGCCGGTCTGGAAGATCCTGTACGGAGCCAAGGCCGATCTCGTGCTCAACGGGCACGACCACCACTACGAGCGGTTCGCCCCGCAGAACCCCGACGGGAAGGCCACCGCGGACGGAATCACCGAGATCGTCGGCGGCATGGGCGGCGCCGAACCGTACCCCATCGAAAACGTCCAGCCCAACAGCCAGAAGCGGATCAGTGGTGAATACGGCGTCCTGAAACTGGACTTCACCGACTCCGACTACAGCTGGAGCTACGTCGGCACCGACGGCAAGGCCAAGGACACCAGCCCGAAGTACGCCTGCCACTGATGTATCTGGCGACCACAGGCCGCCGGGATGCGTCGGCCCCGCCCCGCACCGGCGGGGCGGGCCGACGCGTCCCCGGCACCGTCCTGGCACTCGGCACGGTCAGCCTCGTCACCGACATCTCCTCCGAGATGGTCACCGCGGTGCTGCCGCTCTACCTCGTCCTCGGACTTGGTCTCTCACCCCTTCAATTCGGATTCCTGGACGGCCTGTTCAACGGCGCGGCCTCCGTCGTCCGGCTGGTCGGCGGGCACGCCGCCGACCGCGGCCAACGGCACAAACGGGTCGCCGGGATCGGCTACGCACTCTCCGCCTGCTCCCGGCTCGGCCTGCTCCTCGCGGGCGGTGCCACCGCCGGGATCGCGGCTGCCCTCGCCGCCGACCGGGTCGGCAAGGGCATCCGCACGGCGCCGCGCGACGCGCTGATCACCCTGAGCAGCCGGCCCGAGGTGCTCGGCCGGTCCTTCGGCGTGCACCGGGCGATGGACACCACGGGCGCCCTGCTGGGCCCGCTCGCCGCGTTCGCCCTGCTCTGGGCGACCGCCGACGCCTACGACGCGGTGTTCGTCGTCAGCTTCTGCGTCGGCCTGCTAGGGGTACTGCTCCTCGTCCTGTACGTGCCCGGACCCCACCCGACACCGCCGACCAGCCCAACTTCTCGTAGCGGCAAGGCATTCGACGCACTCCGTGATCCCGGGTTCCGGCGGATTCTCGGAGCCGCCGCCCTGCTCGGAGCCGCCACCGTCGGTGACGCGTTCGTCTACCTCCTGCTCCAGCGCCGCCTCGACCTCCCCGTCGGCTGGTTCCCGCTGCTGCCGCTCGGCGCGGCGGCGTGCTACCTGCTGCTCGCGGTCCCGGCGGGGCGGATCGCGGACCGGGCCGGCCGACGGCTGCCGTTCCTGTACGGACACCTCGCGCTGCTCGGGGTGTACGCCACGCTTCTCGCCCCGGCCGGCGGTCCGGGCCCGCTGCTCCTGGTGCCCGTCCTCGTGCTGCTCGGCGTCTTCTACGCCACCACCGACGGGGTGCTGATGGCCCTCGCCGGACCCGTGCTGCCCGCCGACGGCAGGGCGGGTGGACTCGCCCTGCTCCAGACCGGCCAGGCGCTGGCCCGGATGCTCGCCGCAGCGGGCTTCGGCGCCGCGTGGACGGCGTGGGGTCCGCGCCCCGCGCTGTGGGCGGCGATTGCGGCCCTGCTCGCCGCGCTCGCGGGCGGCTGGGCACTGCTGCCGCGCAACCCGCCCGGAGCCCGGATCTCCGAAAGGCGTACCGCATGATTGTCAGGTTCCCCAGCTCCGCCGCGCCGCTGGGCCCTCGGGCCCGTATCGCCGTCGTCGTGGCCGCGGTGCTCCTCCTCGCGGGCGGCTCCGTCGGGTATGTCCTGCACGCGCGACACCGGTCGCAGGGGCAACTAGTCGACGCCGACGCCTCGTTCACGCTCACCGGGCCTGCGGTGTACTTCCGGGACACGGCCTCAGGACGTGTCGCACATCAGCCGCGCGCCGGAACCACTGCCGCCCGTACCACCGGCGGCCCCGCCTGTGACCGGTTCTACGCCTCCGGTGACAGCGCGCTCTGTCTGCGCGCCAAGCCCGGGGTGCTGCCGAAGTCATACGCGATCGTGCTCGACCGGCACCTGCGCGAGGTGCGCCGGATCACGGTGCCGGGCGTCCCCACCCGTGCCCGCGTCTCCGCCTCCGGGCGGATGCTGTCCTGGACGGTGTTCGCCACGGGCGACTCGTACGCCACCACCGCGTTCTCCACCCGGACCGCCGTCCTCGACCTGCGCACCGGCTACCTCATCAAGTCCATCGAGGACATCCCCCTCACCATCGACGGTGCCCGCCACCACGCCCCCGACGTCAACTACTGGGGAGTGACCTTCGCCCGCGACGACAACCGCTTCTACGCGACCGTCTCCACCAAGGGCCGCACCTACCTCGTCGAGGGAAACATGAGGGACTGGTCGGCGAAGGCGCTGCGGCAGAACGCCGAGTGTCCCTCCCTGTCACCCGACAACACCCGGATCGCCTTCAAGAAGAAGGTTTCCGAGGACCCGGCCGCGCCCTGGCGGCTGTACGTGCTGGATCTGCGGACCATGCGCGAGACGCTGCTCGCCGAGACCCGCAGCGTCGACGACCAGGCGGCCTGGCTGGACGACGGTACGGTTGCCTACGCGCTCCCGGGCGCGGCCGGCCGGGCGAGCGACATCTGGACCGTCCCCGCAGACGGTACCGGGGCACCCCGCGTGGCCGTGGCGGGCGGCTCGTCGCCGGTGGCGGTCGGCTGAGCGAGGCGGCCCGTGCCAGGCCGCATCCAATCATTCCCCGACGGCGTATACGGCCGCCGCTGTTCCGGCGAAGTGCGTCGGTGTGACGGGTGACGGGTGACGGGTGACGGTGTTGATGCGGCCGACCTCGCCGCCCGACTCCCCTTCGGTGGTGGGCGGGTCAGACTCCTGAGCCGGGGCGGGACTCGGCGGCGGACCGGCGCAGTTCTTCGTTGACGCGCCGGGCTTCGTCGAGTTGGTCCTCGAGGACGATGATGCGACAGGCCGCCTCGACCGGGGTGCCCTGGTCGACGAGTTCGCGGGCGCGGGCGGCGACCTTCAGCTGGTAGCGGGAGTAGCGGCGGTGCCCGCCCTCGGACCGCAGCGGGGTGATGAGGCGGGCTTCTCCGACGGCCCGCAGGAAGGCAGGAGTGGTGCCGAGCATTTCGGCGGCCCGTCCCATGGTGTAGGCGGGGTAGTCGTCGTCGTCGAGACGGCCGAGAGGGTTGTCTGCGGTCATGTGCACCTCTGATCGGGGGACGTGTCGGGGGCCCTGGCGCCGTACAGCACCAGGGCCCTGAGGATTTGAACACCATCTGCCGGCTTACTGCGGCGCCGGCCTGTCGTTTCCGCACCGTCTCCCGGCTGATGGGAGCGGGTGCGGGGATCGCGGATGCGTGACCGTGTGACCACCTTCCGTTCCGGGGTCTGCGGCACCCGGGCTGACTACGTCCTCGCTCGGGCGATCCTGATGGCGCTGGCCTCCTTCTTTCTCCTGGCTGATCCATCTGTTTGCCACGTGCGGGTCCTGGTACTGCCGACGGCATCTGCGAGCCGCCAGGCCCGGCGGTCGACGAAGGGACCCTCAATCCTTGCGGCCCCGTCGTTCCGCTGCCGTGCCACACCCGCTTCCGTCTTGTGGGCGCGGCCGTTCGTCTCTGCCGCACCTCACAGACTTCCTGGCTATGTGGAAGACACTAACTCCAGAGATGAAGTATGTCTACTATCGCCATGACAGATTTTGCCTGAGAGGAAGGAGTGGAAGTTTGCGCAGTGCAGCACATATTTCGGGGCGCGGACATTGCGTCTCCGCATTGATCCGAGCAGTGACTGTCGCGTCCGCGGAACTGCGTCCATGGGTCGGTCTCCGGCAGCCGGTCGAGGAGCTGTGGAGCAGACCGGTGGGGGACGGATCGGGCCGGGGGAGCGCGCGCCGCAGGCGGCACTCACATCCCCCAGGTCCTGCCGTGCCGTGGGCTTGCCCAGGACTGATGTCGGCCTCCCGTCAGCACTCCCGTGCTGGGCCCGTTCTTCCGGAGCCGTGACGGAAGCCGTCGGACTGGGCGGCCTTTCCGTGATGGAGTCCCGAACCGGCGGAATCGACGGCAGGTATGCGGTGGATCGCGATGACAGCGGCGTCGTCACCGAGATACCCGCCGGCGTGGGCCAGGAGGTCGCGGCGCAGGTGGCGCAGGAGCATCTCCGGGGAACTGTCGGTCCACCGGGCGGCCCGTTCCGCGAACGGATAGAAGTCTCCCTCTCGGCCGCGTGCTTCGATGACGCCGTCGGTGTAGAGGAGAAGGGTGTCGCCGTCCTCGAAGGTGAACACGTCAACGGTGTACCCCGTCTGGCCTGTGCCGCCGACCCCCAGCGGGGGTGCGGGGTGCAGACTCGGGACGGTGACGGAATGTCCCGGGCTGAGCAGCAGGGGGGCGGGGTGTCCGCAGCTGGTCATGCGGATGATGGGGTCACCGTCGGGGATCTCCAGCAGGAGGGCGGTGACGAAGCGTTCCCCGGCCTCGCTTTCCGGCTCGAAGTCGGCCTGGTAGCGGCCGACACTCCGTTCGAGGGCGGCGGCGAGTGCGGGCAGGCTGGCGTGCTGGTGGGCGGCCTCGCGGAAGGCGCCGAGCAGGAGGGCGGCTTCTCCGATGGCGGCCAGGCCCTTGCCTCTCACATCACCGATCATCACGTGGGTTCCGCCTCCGGTACGGGTGGCCGCGTACAGGTCGCCCCCGATCAGGGCCTCGTCCTCCGCGGCCAGGTACAGCGAGGCGACCCGCAGCGGCCCGATGCGGTCGGGGAGCGGCCACAGCAGGACCTGCTGCGCGGCTTCGGCCACCGACCGCACCCGGGCGAGTTCCTGGCCGTGCCGCTCGCGTATCAGGCAGAAGAACACGACCAGCGCCGAGAGCACGGCAATGGCGGCAATCTGCACGAGCACGCTCCGGGAGGTCAGTATGCCGAAGTGCAGACCGATGAATGCCTGGGCCGCCACGGCCAGGACTCCGATCACCCCGGCCGAGAGCGGACCTGCGAATGAGGCGGTGATCGCGGGCGCTATGACCAGCAGCGGTCCCAGATGGATGTCCGCCGGCGCCAGAAGGTCCACAACCGTGATCACGACGATGAGCGCAAGGGGGATCACCAGCAGCGCATGGCCCGGCCGCCATGACTCCCGCAGACCCTCGATGCGTTCACTGAGACCCACGTCTTCCACACTGCACCGCCCCTGGGCAGTGCACGAGTCGGGCCGGTGGCGTAGGGCCCGGCCCGGTGAATTCCCCACCGGCGTGTCCGAGCCCGAGCGCGGAATTTCCCTCTTGCCGGGCGCTGCACCCTCTCCTGCGGCGAACGCCGTCAGGAGGTCGCCGCAGGCATCGGCGCAGGGTGCGCGCCGCCCGCGACAAGGGAGCGGCCGTGGTACTCGTCCTGTACCACCGTTGACCGGACAGAGTGGCATCGAGTGCCTCCGCCGGCGGGGCGCCGACCCATGACCGGCCCGGATCTTGGTTCTGCGGTGAAACACGGGGTGCCGCAGCCGATCCGTTCCTTCCATGCGCAGCTGGGCCACGCAGGTGCGGGCGACGTCTTCCCCGTCGGCGTGTCCGACAGGACGCGCATCTTGGAGCCGGGCCTACCCCGGTCCACGGGGCTCGGGCCTGTGAGTTCGCCCCTATCCGTTTTGACGGCACCGCAAGGGGTTACGGCCCCGCAAGGGGTTAACCCGGTCCGGGCCGGAAAGACCGCCTACGAGAGGCCAGGAGTTCCTAGTCGGGCAGGTGGTAGACGGCGAGAGCCGCGGTGTCGTCGTGGAGGCGGTTGTTGCTGTAGATGAGGAGATCGTGGTGGAGGCGGTCGAGGAGTTCCCGGGGTGGGAGGGGACCCCAGGAGAGGACACGCTGGGGGAGGGGGTAGAAGGCCCCGGCGGGGTCGCGTGCTTCGGTGACGCCGTCCGTGTAGAGCAGCAACTGGTCGCCTGGGCGGAAGGGGTACTCGTCGACCTGGTAGGCCTCCGTGAGGAGCATGCCGAGGTTGAGTGGCGGTGCGGGGTCGGCCGTCTCCAGCTCAGTGACTCCGTCGGAGCGGATGAGCAGGGGCGGGGGGTGGCCGCAGTTGACGATGCGGACCACGTGACGGCGAGGGATCTCCGCGAAGATGGCCGTGACGAAGCGTTCGCCCATGTCGCTTCCGGCAAGGCGGGCGGCTCTGCGGTTCATGCTGATTTCTACCCGGCGGGCAACGGTGGCGAGGTCGGGTTCGTCGTGGGCGGCCTCGCGAAAGGCACCGAGAAGCGTGGCGGCCGTCTCCACGGCAGGGAGGCCCTTTCCGCGGACGTCGCCGATGACAAGGCGGAGTCCGTACGTGGTGGGGACGGCCTCATACAGGTCGCCGCCGATGCGTGCTTCCGCGTCGGCGGACAGGTAGAGGGCTTCCACCTGAATGGGGCCGATGCGGTGAGGGACCGGGCTGAGCAGGACACGCTGCGCGATCTCGGCCACGAAACGCACGGTGGCGAGGGTGCGTTCCCGGCGCACGCGGTGGGCAGCCAGGATTGTTCCGAGAACGCCGACCAGAGCGGTGCACAGGTAGGCGGCCACGTAGTGGCGCTCCCACACGTAGCTCACCGGGCGGCCCGCGCAGCACGGGGTGCCGGCCAGGACCCCTTCGAAGACGATCGCGAACACGGTGATGGCACCGACGGCAGCGGGGCCGTGGGCGAAGGCGGCGATCACCGGGAGGGCGATGAGCAGGAAGCTCACGGGCCACTGCACGGGCGTGAGGGGTTCGAGCACCAGGATGCCCGCGATGTAGAAGGCGGGCAGCCAACGCATCCATGCGGGCGCGGCAGGCACCGGCGGGCCCCCGCTGCCAGGCCGCGCCGTCCAGTCGCTCGCCGCCCCGGGGCGGCCTGGCCACCTCACTGCTCCCTCCGGCGTGGAGCGAGCGCGGACGCTGCCCCGCCGGAGCACGGAGCCACCGAGTGGCCCGCAGGCGGACGGCGCTCCTGGCGGGTCCACTCACAGAGCCTGTACACGCGGAACTCCTGACACAAGACGTGGTCAAGACGTCCATCCTGCTGCGCCGCAAGGTTGCGGGCCGGTCATTGCTCCAGCCAATGGCATGTCAGGAAGGTACGGCCGGCGAGCAACGACGACGTCCCGTCGTATCGCCCACTTCACCATCGCGCGCGACCTCGGTGGGGTGCTTCGGGTGCTGCGCTCGGGCACGGACACAGCGTCCCGCGACGCCTGCAGCAGCGATGCCCGGCCGCCTGCGGCAATGCACGCGTGCGGCCGAGCAGGCCCCCTCCGCTCCCTTCCGGCGCAGGCTGTGGTCCGGCCTCGCACGGCTCGGCCGAGGGCTGCCGCCGACTTGGGCCTGCGGCTCCGGCCGGTCTCACTATTCAGCCAAATTTGACATTAGCTCGCCTTATGGAAGATAAAGAAGGTCCTTTGGGCTGAAGGTCACGCAGCGTAACGTTCGAGGCGTGGCAGCCACCGCACGTCTACGCGAATGAGTAATGCCGTGTCCCACGCCGCCGTAGTACCTGACCAGCCGACCGACCCCGCCGGGGACTGGGAGGCATGGCGCGCCGAGCGGCGGCGCTCCATTACCTCGGCCGCCGGGAACCTCGCCCTCGTCGAGACCCGCTGGGCCCCGGCGGGTGAGCTCCCCGACCTCGACGCGGCCCGAGCCGGACAGCCGGATTCTGTGATCGTCACCACGGTCGAGCGCACCGACTTCGTCACCGGCGAGCCCGAGTACGGTCTCCGATTCTGGGACGCGCAGTCCCCCGCGATCCAGAACTTCGATCGCACCGATGTCTTCCCGTACGACCCGGCCTGGGTGCTGGAGGCCTCGTACACCCCGGTGCCAGGCGCCAGGCGGGTCGGGTTCGAGCACATCCGGGACAACGGCGGCACCCGGGACCTCGTCGTACCGGGCGACATCGAGCTCACCGTGGACGGCCGGGACTACACACTGAGCGCCTTCGACGACGACGGCACCCTGCTGCTCGTCTTCGGCGACCCCACCAACGGCGACATCACCTACGGTGCCGGGCGCTTCCTCTTCGTCACCCACACCGGCGAGGGCCGCGTCCTGCTCGACTTCAACCGTGCCTTCGTGCCGCCCTGCGGATTCTCCGACCAGTACAACTGTCCGATGCCGCCGCGGCAGAACCGTTTCCACCTGCCCGTAGAGGCCGGAGAGAAGCGGCCCGTCTTCCGCGACGGCTTCGCCGCGCAGCACTGATCAACCCCGCACTCCTCCGCCTCGCAGCACGAAAGCGCGTACTCCTCATGAGCATCAAGAAGACTTCCCTCTACGGCGCAGCCACCGCCGCCGCCCTCGCCCTGACCCTCACAGCTTGCGGCGGGGGCTCCCACGCGGGCAGCGCCGCCGGAGGCGCGCACGACAAGAACGCCACAGTCAACATCGGATCGCTCTACGAGCCGCAGAATCTCGACAACACCGCGGGCGGCGGTCAGGGTGTCACCGAGGCGCTCAACGGCAATGTGTACGAAGGGCTGTTCAAGCTCACCGACGAGGGCAAGGTCGAGAAGCTGCTCGCCCAGGACTACAAGGTCAGCGGCGACGGACTCACGTACACCTTCACCCTGCGCGACGGTGTCAAGTTCCACGGTGGCAAGAAGCTCACCAGCCAGGATGTCAAGTACAGCCTGGAAAAGGTGATCGCGAAGGACTCGCAGTCCGCGCGCAAGAACAATCTCGAGGTCATCAAGTCCGTCGAGACACCTGATGCGCACACGGTGGAAGTCAGGCTGTCGAAGAAGTCGATCTCCTTCGTCTACAACCTCTCCTATGTCTGGATCATCAACTCCCAGGCGAAGGACCTCAAGACGACCGAGGACGGCACCGGCCCCTACAAGCTGAACAAGTGGACCCGCGGCTCTGCTCTCAGCCTCGACCGGTTCGCCGGTTACTGGGGTGACGCCGCCGCCAACAAGCAGGTCGTCTTCCACTACTACAAGGACGCCACGGCGCTGAACAACGCGCTGCTGACCAACGCGGTGGACGTCGTCACGAGCGAGCAGTCGCCCGACGCCCTCGACCAGTTCAAGAGCAACCAGAACTACAAGGTCAACGACGGCAACTCGACGACCAAGCTGCTGCTCGCCTTCAACGACAAGGCCAAGCCCTTCACGGACGTCAAGGTCCGCCAGGCCGTCTCCGCCGCCATCGACGACAAGAAGCTGCTGGAGTCGGTCTGGGGCGGCTACGGCAAGCCCATCGGCTCCATGGTGCCGCCCACCGACCCGTGGTACGAGGATCTCACCAAGGTCAACGCGTACGACACCGCGCGCGCCAAGAAGCTGCTCGCCGAGGCCGGATACAAGAACGGCTTCAGCTTCACCCTCGACACCCCGAACTACGACCCGCACCCGACCGCCGCGACCTTCATCAAGTCGCAGCTCGCCAAGGTCGGCATCACCGTCGAGATCAACACGATCACGCCGGACGAGTGGTACACGAAGGTCTACAAGAACCACGACTTCACGGCCACGCTCCAGGAACACGTCAACGACCGCGACCTGGTCTGGTACGGCAACCCCGACTTCTACTGGGGCTACGACAACAAGCAGGTCACCCAGTGGGTCGAGGAGGCCGAGCAGGCGTCCAGCACCGCTGAGCAGACCGAACTCCTGAAGAAGGTCAACCGCAAGACCGCCGAGGAGGCGGCCAGCGACTGGCTGTACCTGTACCCGCAGATCGTCGTGGCCGGCAGCAAGCTGTCCGGCTACCCGGTCAACGGCCTCAACTCCCAGTTCTTCGCCTACGACATCAAGAAGGGCTGATGGCCCGGTATCTTCTGCGCCGTCTCGCCTTCCTGCTGGTTTCGCTGGCGCTCGCGAGCGTGGTCCTGTTCGTGCTGCTGCGCATGCTGCCGGGCGACCCCGCCAACGCGCTCACCTCCGTGGGCGCCAGCCCCGAGCAGATTGCGGCGGCGCGGCACTCCATCGGCTCCGACAGGCCGCTGCCCGAGCAGTTCATCCACTGGATCGGGCAGTTGGCGAGCGGTGACCTCGGTACCTCGTTCGTCAGCTCGCTGCCGGTCGGCCCCGAGATCGGCTCCCGGCTGAACGTCACCATCCCGCTCACGCTGGCCTCCTTCGTCCTGGCGGTACTCATCGCCGTTCCGGTCGGCTTCGTGGCCGCACACCGACGCCGGACCTGGTACGGGGCCCTGCTCAACGGGGTGTCCCAACTCGGGATCGCCGTCCCTGTGTTCTGGCTCGGCATGATCCTCATAGCCGTCTTCGCCCTGAACGCCGGCTGGCTTCCCGCGGGCGGCTTCCCGCAGGACGGCTGGTCACAGCCGGCCGAGGCGGTCCGCTCACTCGCCCTGCCCGTCCTCACCATCGCGCTCGTGATGAGCGCCTCGCTGATCCGCTACGTCAGGTCGGCCACACTCGACGTGCTGGGCAGCGACTATCTGCGCACCGCCCGAGCCATGGGCTCGTCGTTCGGGCGGGCCATGTGGCGGCACGGGCTGCGCAACGCCTCCGTACCGGTGATCTCGATCCTCGGCATCGAGCTGGCGTCCACGCTGCTGGGCGCGGTGGTCGTGGAGTCCGTGTATGCGCTCCCGGGTCTCGGCTCGCTGCTCGCGACCGGCATCGCACAGCACGACTATCCGGTGATCCAGGGTGTGCTGTTCATTTCCACGCTGGCGGTGCTGATCATCGGCTTCGCGGCCGACTTCGTACAGCGGATCATCGATCCGCGGCTGCGCGGCAGGCTCTCGGGAGGTGCCCGATGAAGCAGTCGACGAAGCGCTCGTACACGTTGACCATCGGATGCGTCCTGGCCGGCCTGATCGCCGTGCTCGCGCTGGTCTCCCTCTTCTGGCTCCCGTACGCCGCCGACGACACATCCGGCGGACGACTCACGGGCCCCGGTGCGGGCCATCTGCTCGGCACCGACAAGCTCGGCCGCGATCTGTTCACCCAGCTGATGACCGGCTCCCGTATCGCCTTCGAAGCGGGCCTGGGATCGGTCCTCATCGCGGCCGCCCTCGGCGGCACGCTGGGCGTGCTGGCCGCGTTCGCGCAGGGCTGGCTCGACGACACAGTCTCCGCTTTCCTCGACATCCTGATCGCCTTCCCGACGCTGCTGCTGGCGATGCTCATCGTCGCCGCCCGCTCGGCCACGCTGGGATCCGCCGTGCTGGCGATCGGCCTCGCGCAGAGCGCCGTCGTGGCACGGCTGGTGCGGATCCTGGTCAAGCGGGTCCTGGCGCAGGACTACATCACGGCCGCGCGCACATCAGGCACGTCGTGGCCGCGGATCGTGGCCGGGCACGTGCTGCCCAACATCTGGCCCACGCTCGTGGTGAACCTGGCCCTCCAGTTCGGGCTCGCGGTGCTGGCCGAGGCCGGCCTGTCCTACCTCGGTCTGGGAGCGCCGCCGCCCAACGCCTCGTGGGGCCGGATGCTCCAGGAGGCGCAGGCCACTTTCACCACGGCCCCGGCAGGCGCGCTGGCCCCCGGCATCCTTCTCGTCCTGCTCGTCATCGGCGTGAACCTCATCGCCGACGGACTGCGCGACACCCTCGACCCTGCGGCCCGGCGGAGGCGCGCATGAACATCCTCGACGTACGCGACCTCACGATCCGTACGGCTGACGGGCGCATCCTCGTCGACGGCCTCTCGCTGAACATGGCCCCCGGCGAACGCCTCGGCCTCATCGGAGAGTCGGGCTCCGGGAAATCGCTGACCACCCTCGCCGTGCTCGGCCTGCTGCCCGACGGCATGGCGGCCACCGGCAGCGCCGAGCTCGCCGGCACCCAGATCGTGGGCGCCAGTGAGAAACAGCTCACGGGTGTACGCGGCCGGGACGCCGCCATCGTCTTCCAGGAGCCACTCACCGCACTCGACCCGCTGATGCGCGTCGGCCGGCAGATCGCCGAACCCCTGAGCAGAAGGCGAGGGCTGAAGGGTGCCGGACTGAAGCGGTCTGTCGTAGAAGCGCTGGAGCAAGTGCGGCTGCCCGAACCCGACCGCATCGCCCGCGCCTTCCCGCACGAAATCTCCGGCGGACAGCGGCAGCGCGTTGCACTCGCCATGGCACTGGCCTGCGACCCGAAGCTACTCATCGCGGACGAGCCGACCACCGCCCTCGACGTCACCGTGCAGTCCGACATGCTCGACCTGATCGACACCCTCGTACGGGAACGGGACATGGCCGTCCTCTTCGTCAGCCACGACCTCGCGGTCGTCTCGAAGGTCACCGATCGTGTCCTGGTCATGAAGGACGGCCGCACCGTGGAGGAGGGCGACGTCCGCGAGATCGTGCGGACACCGCGTGAGGAGTACACCAAGGCGCTGGTGGCAAGCGCGCGGCAGCTGGAATCGGCTCTGGACCTGAGGAGCGCGCGATGACGCCCGTACTGGAGCTGAACGGAGCCTCCTTCAGCTACCGAGGACACACCGCGCCCGTCGTCGAGGACATCTCGCTCGCCGTCGAGACCGGGCAGAGCCTCGCCCTTGTCGGCGAATCGGGAGCGGGCAAGACCACGCTGCTGCGGCTGCTGCTAGGACTCGCCCGGGCAACCTCCGGCACCGTCCGGTTCGACGGCGAGGAGCTGAAACCGCGCGACAGCGAACAGACGAGGCGCTTCCGGCGCAGCGTCCAGTGCGTTTTCCAGGACCCGTACTCGTCGCTGGACCCGCGTCAGCGCGTCGGCAGCATCGTGTCCGAACCACTGCGTTCCCTCGGTATCGACAGCCGGGCCACCGCCGTGCCCAAGGTGGCCGACGCCCTGGAGCGGGTCGGACTCCCGGCCGACGCTGCGGAGCGCTATCCACACGAATTCTCCGGCGGCCAGCGCCAGCGCATCGCGATTGCCCGCGCGACCGTGTGCGACCCGCGGGTGCTGCTCGCCGACGAGCCCGTCAGCGCTCTCGACGTCACGACTCGCGTCAAAGTCGTTGACCTGCTCAATGAGTTGAAGCAAGAGCAGGGCCTGACTCTCGTCATGGTCTCCCACGACCTGTCGGTGGTCGCCTCGCTGTGCGAACGCACCGCCGTCCTCGAGAACGGCCACATTGTCGAACAGGGCGAAACCGCACAGGTGCTGGGCGCTCCCGCGCACCCGTACACGCGTCGCCTCGTCGAAAGCGTGCCCCGATTGCCCGCTTGACCGGTGGGTGCGTGCCTGCCGGAGACGGTGGCGCAGCTGAAGCAGAGCCGGTAAAGGCGATGTGGGCTGCTTCCGCCTGCAGTCCGGCCTCGGCCAGCACATCTGCCACTCGCACTCCGCCCCAGGACGCGGTGGAGGTGGCTCCGGGGCCCCAGGGGACGGGGGGCCGCGCCTCGTGCAGGTTGCCCCGGAGCGGTGTACGGGACGACTCTGGAGGAGGCAGCGCCTGCGGCTCGGGGAACTCGGCCTCAGGCCGTGCATACGGAGACGACGGAGAGGCGCCGACTGTGGACGGTCGGGAACCTTCGGGGAAGCAGCCTGGCGCGAGTGGCCACCGGGCTGTGCCACACACCGCGGACATGCAGGTGGAGGCGTGGTCGCCGACGGCCGCGGGCTGCATCGGCGAGGCTGTGCGCGCGGTGGTGGAGGGTTTCGCCGACACGTCCGGGGCCGCAGTTGTCGGGGACCACGAATACGCGATCACGGCGGAAGCCGATGAGGATCTGCTGGTGTCCGTCCTGGAGGAGGTCGTCTACCGGATGGATGCCGACGGCGAGATCCCGCTCGATGTGGAGGTGGGGGCGATCCGGTCGGCAGGGGACGGCCGGGGCCTGTCGGTCCGCTTCCGAATGGCCGACGTCGGCACCGTGGTCGCGGTCGGTGCGGTGCCGAAGGCCGTTTCGCTGCACGACCTGCAGTTGCGGTGCGGCGCTGGCGGCTGGACCTGCCGGGTGACCCTCGACGTCTGAGGGGGCAGGGAAGGGAAAGGATCATGGCGCTCACGGTGGCACTGGCAGGCGACACGATGCTCGGGCGCAATGTCGCCGAGGAACTGCGCCGTTCGCCGGTGCCGGGGACGCTGGTCTCCACGGGGATCAGGAAGGTGCTCGCGGAGGCGGACCTGTTCGTGCTCAATCTGGAGTGCTGTGTCTCCGACCGCGGGCACCGCTGGCCCGATCCGCGAAAGGCCTTCTTCTTCCGCGCGCCCTCCGCCGCCGCGAAGGTGCTGGCCGAACTGGGGGCGAACTGTGTGACGCTCGCGAACAACCACGCCCTGGATTACGGGTTCGACGCCCTGGCGGACACGTGCACCCTGCTGGCCGGGGCCGGCGTCCACGCGGTCGGTGCCGGGGCAGACATAAGCGCGGCCCGAGAGTTCGCGGTGCTGGAGGCGGGCGGTGTGCGGCTGGCGGTGGTGGGTGTCACGGACCACCCGAAGGAGTACGCGGCCGGGGCGGACAGTCCCGGTGTGGCCTGGGCCGATCTCCATGCAGGGGTGCCCGGCTGGCTGACGGAGTCGGTGGGCCGGGCCGCAGCGGCGGCGGACGTCGTGCTGGTCACTGCGCACTGGGGCCCCAACATGACCTCCCGGCCGCCGCGCCGCATCTCGGCCGCGGCCCCGGAGCTGCTGGCGGCGGGAGCGACACTGGTCGCCGGGCACTCCGCCCACGTCTTCCACGGGATCGCCGACCGGATCATCTACGACCTGGGTGACTTCGTCGACGACTACGCCGTCGATCCGGTCCTGCGCAACGACCTCGGGCTCCTCTTCCTGGTGACTTTGGACGGCCCGGATGCCGCGCACCTGGTTCCTGCCCGGGTGAAGGCGGTGCCGCTGACCCTGGACTACTGCCACACCCGCCTGGCGCGAGGCGAGGACCGGGAGTGGATCCGCGACCGGCTCACCACCGCCTGCGCCGAGTTCGGCACAGCCGTCGCCGATCGGACCGGATGGCTGACGGTCGACTGGAGATGAGGAACGTGGAGATCGCACTGCTGGAGAGCAGCCCGTACCGCTTCCGGATCGAGCAACGGGAGCCGATGCGCGTCCCCGGGGTCGTGTTCGCCTCGCGGGCGCTGCTGCCGCAGGCGGCGGGGGACAAGGCGCTGGAACAGGTGGCGAACGTGGCGACGCTTCCCGGCATCGTCCGCGCTTCCTTCGCCATGCCCGACGTCCACTGGGGCTACGGCTTCCCGATCGGCGGGGTGGCAGCCACCGACATCTCCCACGGCGGGGTCATCTCGCCCGGCGGCGTCGGGTTCGACATCTCGTGCGGTGTACGGCTGCTGGCCGCCGGCATCGACCGCGAGGCGCTCGGCCGCGACCGGATGCGGCGGCTGATGGACATCCTCGACGACACCATCCCGCGTGGCATGGGACGCGGCGGCCTGTGGAAGCTGTCGGGGGCCGGGGAGATGGACGAGCTGCTGGTCGGCGGCGCTCGGTACGCGGTCGAGCACGGCCACGGTGTGCCGCGCGACCTCACGCGCTGTGAGGACTACGGCGTCCTGGACGGTGCGGCCCCGGGGCAGGTGAGCGCGCGCGCCGTCGAGCGCGGTCTCCACCAGGTGGGAAGCCTCGGCTCGGGCAACCATTTCCTGGAGGTCCAGGCGGTGGACCAGGTCTACGATCCGGCCACCGCAGCGGCCTTCGGGCTGCGGGTGGGCCAGGTGTGCGTCATGATCCACTGCGGCTCGCGCGGCCTGGGGCACCAGGTGTGCACCGACCACGTCCGCGTGATGGACCAGGAACTGCACCGGCATCGCATCCAGGTCCCGGACCGGCAGCTGGCCTGTACGCCGGTCGACTCACCGCGGGGCCGCGCCTACCTCGGGGCGATGGCGGCGGCCGCCAACTACGGCCGGGCCAACCGCCAGCTGCTGTCAGAAGCCACCCGCCACGCCTTCGCGACCGCTGCGGGAGTCGGTCTGGAGCTGGTCTACGACATCTCGCACAACACCGCCAAACTCGAGACCCACGAAGTGGACGGCGTGGCACGTCCGCTGTGCGTCCACCGCAAGGGCGCGACGCGGGCGCTGCCGCCCGGCGACCCGAGCCTGCCCGAGGACCTCGTCCAGGCGGGCCAGCCGGTACTGGTCCCCGGGACGATGGGCACCGCCTCGTACGTGATGGTCGGCCTGCCAGGCAACGACGCCTTCCACTCCGCCTGCCACGGAGCCGGCCGGGTCTGGAGCCGCCACCACGCGCTGCGCATGGTCCGCGGGGAGCAGCTTCGCGGCGAGCTGGAGGCCCGGGGCATCGCCGTGCGCCCCTCCTCGTGGCGTGGTCTCGCCGAGGAGGCGCCGCAGGCATACAAGGACGTCGACGCGGTCGCCGCCGTCACCGAGGGCGCCGGACTCGCCCGGCTGGTTGCCCGTCTGGTGCCGCTGGGAGTGGTCAAGGGATGAGCCGGTACGAAGCGGGAGAGACCGGTAAGACATGCTCCGGCGGGCCGGTACAGAGGCATCGATCCCCGGCACGCCGAAGCGACGGTCACGATGGGCTCCGGTGGTGAAGCCGCTCGCGCCTCGGCGGATCGCAAGTGGTGTGGGTGCAGGGTCGGCACGAAGACCGGTCGGAAGCCGAGAGCAGTGATCACAGACTGAGGTCCTGCGCCTTTCAAGCAAAGTCGGGCGGAGGGGGCAAGCCCTCTCGGGGCATCGAGCAGCGGCACGTAGACGCAGCAACCGTGGGAGGAGCGGCGATGGCGGCCGCGGATCCGGAAGTCGTCGTGCATGCCGGACCGGTCCGGCATGCACGGGCAGCTGTCCGTCCCCGAAGGGGCCACGGGCATCGTGGTGTTCGCCCACGGCAGCGGCAGCAGCCGACACGGCCCACGCAACCGCTTCGTCTCGACCTCGCCGAACAAGGTCGGCCTGGCCACGCTGCTGTTCGGCCCTCCCACGGCGCAGGAAGAACGGGACCGGACCGCGCCCACGTCTTCGACGCCGCCCTGCCGGTCCGCCGCCTGGGCGACGCCACCCGCCGGCTGCTCGATCAGCCCGAGACCGAGGGCCTCGCGGTCGGCTACTACGGCGCCAGTACCGGCGCGGCCGCCGCGTCGTGGGCGGCGGCCGCGCCGGACTCCCCGGCCGTGGCGGTCGTCTCTCGCGGCGGCAGACCCGATCTCGCCTGACCCCGCCTGTCGGTGGTGACCGCGCCGACGCTGTTCATCGTCGGAGGCGAAGACGAGGTGGTGCTGGACCTCAACCGCCAGGCCCGGGCCCGGGCCCAGGCACTGCTGCGCTGCGGGAGCCGACTGGCTGTGGTCCCCGGCGCCACTCACCTGTTCGAGGTGCCTGGCGCTCTCGGGGAGGAGACGGACCTGGCCAGAGAGTGGTTCGCCGGCCACCTGGGGCGTCGCGCAGGACCAGGAAGTGGAGCGTCGGCGCGCCGCGCGGACAACTTTGCTCCCATCGATCGAGGGGGAGCGAGGCGCTCGACGAAACGGAACGAGGCCGTCTATACAACCGGCTTATCTACGCGCATCATTGAGTTGCTTCGCTCGGACAGCCATCTTCGGTCGGAACGCGGGCGTCACCCCTTCATGTGCCAGGTCGACGGTCGGCTGAGTACTTGTCATGCATGTGTCATGCACGCGTCAATCTCTGAGAAGGGCAACACGATGGCTTGCGGATCAACCAGCCTGTGGGCCGGTGAAACCAGTTGGTTCTGCTGTGGCAACGCCTGGGGGCCATGCTCCAGTGCCGGCGGCGGCGCCTGCGGCAACTGTCAGTCCAGCGCACGCCACGGCGCGTGGCCCAACGCCTCACAGGCGTGCTGGAACATCACCCGGCCCGACCTCTGTGGCGAGAACATACCCAGACGCGGCTGCGGTGCGGTGATGAACGTCAAGCACCAGTGCTCGGGCGCGACGGTGTGCATCACGATCACCGACTGCGGCCCGCGCACCAAGGACTGGTGCGGCGAGGCGACTTGCTGCAATGGCAGCTGTCGCACCAACCGGGTCCTCGACCTGACCCCGGCAGCCTTCTCGGCGATCGGCAACCTGAGCTCGGGCAAGCTGCCGGTCTACATCTACGAGTGAGGAGCACCGACATGACCGTACGACACGACCGGGCCGACGGGATGCGCCGCCGGCGCTTCCTCACCAATGCCGCGCTGGGTGGCGCGACCATCATCGGCGCGACCGCGCTCGGCGGCCTCGACGCCGAGGCCGCCTTCGCCGCGGAACCCTCGCTCGACCCCGCGATAGCCAAGTCCACCTTCGTGGAGGGCCGCATCACGGGCATCACCGGCAGCATCCTGGAGGTGGCCGGATCCAACGGCGGCCACTCCCGGGTTCAGATGACCAACGTCACCAGCGTGTGGAAAGTTCGACCCACCACGGCCGAAGTGATCGACGTCGGCGACGGGCTCTACGCACGCGGCGTCAAGATGCCCGACGGCACCGTGGCCGCCGACGCGGTATGGGTGAACATCGTGAATCTGGACACGCGGATCCGCGGCATCGCGAAGAACCGGCTGCACCTCGCCCACGGGCAGCACGAACTGGTCGGTCACGTCGCCCCGGACGCCAGCGCCTCCTACGCCGGCCGCGCACTGACGTCCGACCTGTCCCGGCTGCGCATCGGGCAGAGCGCCCAGGTGCTCGGTGCCTGGCGGCCGTCCGACAACTCCGTGGACGTCGTCCGCATCTCCGTCGGGCACTGATGCAGGCCCAGGGACACAGAGAGACGAAGAGATGCTGTCACTGACAACGAGCCTCGCCCCGCTGGTCCTCGCGGGCCTGCTCGGGTGGACCGGAGCGGTCAAGCTGTTCAGCCGAGGCACCGCACAGCAGGCGCCGAAGACGGTGCTGGCCCGCATGCTGCGCAGCAGTGAGCGGGCCACGACGGTGCTGCGCGCGACCGGCGCAGGTGAACTCCTGATCGCCGCAGGCCTGCTGATGACCCCGGCGAACCCGGTGCCGGGGGCCGCCGCCGCGGTCCTCGGGACGGGCTTCCTCGCCTACCTCGGCTACGGCCGGACCGTGGCACCGGAGTCCTCCTGCGGCTGCTCGGCCAGTGAGGACACCCCCATCACCTGGCGGGCGTTCGCACGGGCGGCGGTCGTGGTCATCGGCGGGACCACGGTGGCGGTGGCACAGGGCACCTGGTGGTCGGCGCTCTCCGAGCGGCCTGCCGGTGCCCTTGTCTTCCTGGCCGGGGCGGCGGCGGTTCTGGTCGCCCTCTCGGCCGACCTCGACCGGTGGTGGCTGCTGCCGCTGCGCCGGACGAGGCTGCGTGTCTTCGGCCACCCGCTCCTCGGCACCGCCGGGAGGGACCAGGTGCCGGTCGCAGCGAGCGTCGAACTCCTGGAGAACTCCCTTGCCTGGCAGGCCGCCGCACCAGTGGTTCGGTCTGCCTTGCTGGACCACTGGGAGGACGACGGCTGGCGCATTCTCCAATACTCGGGTGTGTACGGGGACCGGGAGAACGCGCGCCCGGTCGCGGTGGTGTTCGCACTCGACGCCACGGCCGGGCGCGACACCGGCGACGACCCAATCGTCCGTGTCAGTTATGTCGACGCGGACAGCGGGGAGACGGTGGCCATGGAAGAACTCAACGCGGTGCCGTCGCGGAGGAGCCTGCCGATGGCGGGCTGACGCCACGGACGGATACCTCGGCCCGGTTCGGTCGCGCAGCCGGGTTGGGGTCGGCCGCGTCCGGCGGCCGTCGTCAGCCGTCGTCAGCCGTCGGCAGTCCGGCGCGGATGCGTGGCACCCCGTAGGTGCGCTTCGAGACAAGGTGCAGCATGGCGATCTCGTTGGCCAGGGCGTCATCGGCGGCTTTCCTCGCCGTGCGCCCCTTGTCCTCGCTCAACGGATCCTGGAGGAGTTGATCGAGGCCGAGGCCACTGCTCGAATCGGCGCGGAACCGTGCGAGCACACCGCCGGGACGGGCGCGGTCGTGGAGAGCGTGGCGGTGCTGCAGGGCACGACGACAACCGGGCAGCCGGGACAGATGATCAGCGCACACGCCGGAGGGGAGCGCCGGGTGGGCGTGGCGTCCGCTGCGGACGAGGGTCGTGGTCTTCGGGACGCCGACTGGTCGTCGCCGCAGGCTCCGGTGCCGGCAGACGCCGGACCTTGACGTGTGGTCTACACCACTATACGTTCCGACGCGTATGAACATCTGACGTCTGAGGTCCGGTGTCCTGGTGTTTGTCGAAGCGCCCGAGCGCCGGTCCCCTGGGAGGGGTTCCGCTTCATGAAACGTCTAGTCACCGGGCTGCTCGCGACCACCGTTCTGACCGGCCTGGCCGTCGTCCCGGCGCAGGCCGACGGCCCGACCGGTACCGGCCACGAGAACCGCCTCGTTCAGCAGGACCTCGCCGACCGGGGCGAAGGAGGCTTCCCCCAGTACCGCATACCCGCGCTCACCACGACCGTCGACGGCACACTCGTCGCCGCGTACGACGGACGGCCGGACATGGCCGACGTACCGAGCAACATCGCGCTCGTGATCCGGCGGAGCACGGACGGCGGCCGCACCTGGCAGCCCCAGCAGATCGTTCGTCAGGACGACGCGCCTCGGGGATACGGCGACCCGAGCCTGCTCGTGGACCGCCGGACCGGCAGGGTCTTCCTCTTCTACGCGGCCTCTGTCAACCAGGGATACACCGGCTCGGGCACGGGGACCGACCACGACGACCCGAACGTCCTGCAAGCGGACTACAGCTACTCGGACGACGACGGACTCACCTGGAAGCACCGCCGGATCACCTCGGAGATCAAAACCCCCGGCTGGGGCGGGATGTTCGCCTCCTCCGGCGAGGGCATCCAACTGCGGTACGGCCGGTACGCCGGGCGTCTGATCCAGCAGTACACGGTCCGACACCAGGGCGGCAATTACGCGGCCAGCGCCTACAGCGACGACCACGGCGAGACCTGGCACATGGGACAGCTCGTCGGCCCCGGTGCCGACGAGAACAAGACCGTGGAGCTCTCCGACGGCACCGTCATGCTCAACATCCGCTCCGCGCCCTACCGCAAGGTCGCCGTCTCGCACGACGGCGGCATCACCTACGAAGGACTCCGCCAGGACACCCAGTTGACCGACCCGGGCAACAACGGGGCCATCATGCGTTATGCACCCGACGCACCGGCATCCGACCCCCGGTCGAAATGGCTGGTCTTCAGCAACACCGAGGACAACGGCATACGGCGCAACCTCACCGTGAAGATGTCCTGCGACGAGGGCAGGACATGGCCCGTCAAACGAGTCCTGGACCCGGGCGCCGCCGGCTACTCGACCATCACCCCGCTGCCCCGCGGCGGCATCGGCATGCTCTACGAGCGGGCCGGATACCGCTACATGACCTACGCAGGCTTCGATCTGAAATGGCTGGGCGGCGTCTGCGCCCCGGTCACCCTCCGAACCCCCGAACCGCTGGTGGCGGGGGAGAGTACCGATATCACCGTGTCCGTAACCAACCAGGCGCAAAGGACCACCGCAGCCGGCAGGCTGGACCTCGGTCTCCCGTCGGGCTGGACCTCCAGCGGTGAGGTCGCTGTGCCACCGATCGCCCCCGGCAGGACCGCGGAGGTCACCGTACGGGTCACAGCCGCGAGGACCGCGGCCGGCCGTGTCCCGGTGACGGCCGTCTACCGCACGGCGAACACCCACTCCTCTGGGACGGGAACCATCGACGTCACGGCCGACCCGGCGGCCCCCGCTCGGCCGTCGCTGTCGGCACTCCCTGTCCTCGACCATTACGACGCGGCAGGCGGCCAGGGGATCACCGGCGACGTGATGACGTACTGGACACGGGTGGCGAACATCGGAAACACGGTGCTCACCGATGTCACCGTCACCGGCAACATGGGCAACCTGCCCACCTGCCGGTACTCCAGCCTGGCCGCCGGACAGTCCTACGTCTGCCGCACCGCCAGGGTCACCGTCACCGAAGCCGATGTCGAACGGGGCTACTTCACCCCAGAAGTCACCGTGACCGGCCTCGCCCCCGATGGCACCCGGGCGACCACCACGGTCACCGGCGACCGCGTGGACCTGCGATGAACGGCCTCAGCCGCCGGGCCCGGGGCCCCCACCGCATGACGCTCGCCCTGACGGTGCTGGTCATCGGCGCACTGATCACTCCCGTCGTCGCACAGCCACCCGCCGTGGCAGCCGCCCCCGAACCACGAGACCGGACGGCAAGGACCCGAGCGGTCAACCCCGCGCCGGCGGTGCTGCCCAGCCTGCAGGAGTGGCGAGGCGGCAAAGGCGACTGGCAGCTCACCGGGAGCAGCCGGATCCTGATCGACCGGGCAGAGGCCGACGAACTGACGGAGACCGCACGGACCTTCGCCGCCGATCTGTCCGGCCGGTCCGGGCGCACGATCCCTGTGTCGACAGGATCTCCGCGCCCGGGCGACCTCGTCCTCACAGCTCGCACGGACGACCGCGGACTGGGCACCGAGGGCTACCGGCTGACGTCCGCAGCCGCCCTGACCATCGAGGCGTCCACACCGGTCGGCGTCTTCTACGGCACGCAGACCGTGCAGCAGATCCTCAAGGCCGATCCTCAGCACGCTCGCATCCCCAAGGGCATGGCCCGGGACTGGCCGCGCATGGCGCAGCGTGCCCAGATGCTCGACGTGGGGCGCAAGTACTACCCGATGAGTTACCTCAAGTCGCAGATCCGCCTCATGGCATGGCAGAAACTCAACACCTTCCATCTGCATCTGACCGACTGGCGGGGCTTCCGCATCCGTACGGAGAAGTTCCCGGGTCTCGCCGCAAAGGAGTCGTACTCGGCGGCCGATCTGCGAGAACTGCAGGACTACGCCCGCCGCTACCACGTCGAGATCATCCCCGAGGTCGACCTTCCGGGACACGCCACGCCGATCACCGCCTACGATCCCGCACTGCGCTTCTCCTGCCCGTCGATGGACAAGTCCCAGTGGCCGGGAGGTGAATCGGGCGGCTGGACCCTCGACATCACCAAGGAACACACCCGCCGCTTCGTCCACGACCTGCTCGAAGAGATCATCCCCATGTTCGACAGCCGGTACTTCCACGTCGGCGGCGACGAAATCGGCTACGACAACGTCAAGAACGCCTGTCCCGAACTCGTCGCTTACCAGAAGGAACGCGGCTTCACCCACCCGGGCGATGTGTTCGTGGACTTCCTCAACACGCTCAACCGCCAGGTCCGCAGTCACGACAGGACGACCGAGGCCTGGGAGTGGTGGAACGTCTACGGGCAGAAGAGCAGCATCGCACCCGACAAGAACATCGTGATCGACACCTGGGTCAACGAGGACCCCGCCGCGCTCGCGGCCCAGGGGTACCACGTCGTCGCCACCCCGGAGCAGCGGCTCTACGTGAGTCCCGGCTTCGGACGGCAGCCCGGTGCCTACGGCTATGTCGACGTGCGTGCCGTCTACGAGGACTACGAATTCCCGACGCCCAAGAACGTCAACGGCTACAAAGCGGCCCGCTGGCCCGACAACGCGGAGCACCAGAGCCCCGAGTGGTTCGACTTCTTCGCCCGGCGCCCTCTCCAGGTGTTGGCGGAGCGCACCTGGGGCGGCCCTCGCTCGGCGACGGTGTGGGAGTTCTTCGCACGCGCCGACGCCATAGGGGGTCCGTCCCCGACGGAGCCGACCGCATTGCCCAAGTCGCGGATGCGGGTGACATCCGCGGACAGTGAGGAGACCGCTGCCGAGCCGGGTGGGGCGGCCAACGTGCTCGACAACAATCCGTACACGCAATGGCACACGTCCTACTCGCCCACCCCGGCCGCGCCGCCCCACGAGATCACGGTGGACACCGGCGGACACCATCGCATTGCCGGATTCCGGTACCTCCCGAGACAGGACGGCGGCACCAACGGCAGGGTGCGGGACTACGAGTTCAGCGTGAGCAACGACGGGAGCACCTGGCGCACGGTCGCCACGGGGAGCTTTGCCGACGACCAGACGGAGAAGGAGGTGACCTTCGAGGTGACGACGGCCCGTCACATCCGTCTCCGCGCGCTGTCCGCCGTGGACGACGGCCCGTTCACCTGCATGGCCGAGCTCACCGTGCTCGGAGCGGCTGCCGTTCTGGACGGGTACGGCACGCGGTAGCCGCCGGAGTGCCCCTGTTATGCCCTCAGCGCCTGATCCTTCGCGAGCAGGCGCTGCAGGGCGACGGGCGACTCCTCAACCGAGTCAACGAACGTGAGCGGCAACGGCATCGGCCTCCGCCGTCGCCCGGACGGAGGCCGAACGCCTGCTGCTGTCACGCAGGCTGGAGGCCCCGCCCTTGGCCATGTCCGCCCGCATGGCCAGGCGTTGGACAAACCTGGCCACACCATGGTTCGTCCTCGACCTCACCCCTGACCAGCTCCGCCGCACCCTCACCTGACGTACAGGGAAAGGACCCGGAGACGATGTCCATCACGGGCACCGGCAACGGTGGCCTGACCGCGCGCCCGGGCGGCGCCCGGTGGTGCTGGGAGAGCCGGATCTCCGGCGGCGGGTATGACGACGAATCCGCTGAACAGCGGCCGGTGCCGCCGCAAGGCGAAGGACCGCACCGCCAACCACCGGCGGGCCGTGGAGCAGGTCGCCGAACTGCAAGGCAAGGTGCGCCGTCAGCGCTTGGACCACGCGCACAAGGCCGCCCTCGGTCTGGTCCGCGCGCACGACTTCATCGCGCACGAAGATCTCAAGATCCGCAACATGAGCAGGGTCCCCGCCTCCAGGCCGGACCCCGACCGGCCGGGCACTTTCCTGCCCAACGGTGCCGCCGCGAAGGCCGGGCTGAACCGCTCGATCAACGATGCCGGTTGGGGGGTGTTCCTGACGATCCTGCACGCAAAGGCTGAAAGCGCCGGGCGGGAAGTGATCGCCGTCATCTGGATCGTGGGGGTCGCGATCAGCCGGCGACTGCGTACCCTCACCATCGCATCCGTACTGCTGGTCGCCGCTGCGGCCGCCGCCCTGGCGGTGCCGGCCGGCAGCCCCGCTCTCGTCTACGTGGCGGTGGTTCTGTGGGGGCCCGGCTGGGGAGCCGCCCCCGCCCTCCTGCAGACCGCGGCGGGCGAGGCGGCGGGCGACGAGGCGGACGCGGCGCAGGGCGCGCAGGCCATGCTCGTCACACTGTGGAACGCGGCCATGGCCGTTGGCGGAGTCGTGGGCGGCGTCCTGCTGGACGTCTTCGGCTCAACGGCCTTGCCATGGAGCTTACTTGTGCTCATGTTGCCCGTTGCGGCAGTGGTGACCGCCGCCCGCGCACACGGATTCCCGGCGAGGCGTGCGAGCGCGACTCGGTGAAGGTCCCGCAACCGGTCTGAGTCCGTCACCGGTGTTCGGGTTCACTCGGTCGGAAGCCAGGCATGACGGAGCCGGTCCAGAAGGTCACCCGCACCTCGAAACGGCGCCATTACCATCATTCAAGTGATCTCAATCGTGTTGATCATCACGCCGTGCTGACTGAGCATATGGGCTAGCGTTCGAAACGTGATCACCACCTCACTCCCCTCTGACCAGGCCTCTTCTACCGTTGCAGCGCTGACGCGGGCGCTCTTCGGCGAACGACTGGATGAGCTCCACCAGCCCTGGCGCAAGCTGTTCAGTACTGAGCCATTCAGCTTCAGGGAAGGGCTGTCACCTGATGAACGTGCCGCACTGTCCTACGCGCGTTTACATCTGATCAACGACGCGCTCGACAGCCCCGAGGAATTCGTGGTCGACGTGGAACGACTCGCGGCACTCCACGAATGGGTCGGCCCGGTGGACGCAGGATTGGGAACAGTGGCGAGCATCCACTACAACCTCTTCCTCGGCAGCCTCCTCGACCACACGTCGGGTCCGAACAGAGATCTGCGGGAGTTTGTCGAGCTGCGGCGTACAGGAACATTTCTGTGTACGGAGGTTGGGCACGGCAACAGCGCCTCGCAACTGGAGACCACCGCCACGTATGACCGAACCGCGGGCGAGTTCGTGCTGAACACTCCCAGTGAGGCCGCCCGCAAGTTCATGCCGAACACCAGCTCTACCGGCGGTCCCAAAACTGGTGCCGTCGCCGCCCGTCTCATCATGGATGGCAAGGACCAGGGCGTCTTCCTGTTTCTCGCTCAGCTCAGCGACGAGACCGGGCTCCCGATGCCAGGAGTCGAGATACGCAGGCTGCCGCAGACAGCCACCGCCCCTGTCGACCACTGCATCACATCCTTTGACAACGTCCGTCTGCCACAAGAAGCGCTTCTGCAGTCCGGCCACGGACGCCTCACACCGGAAGGCGTCTTCACCAGTTCGATCGGCAGCCCCCGGAAGCGCTTTCTGCACTCCATCGGCCGCGTCACCGCCGGCAAGCTCTGTATGAGCGCCTACAGCCTCGGTGTCACACGCCACGCTCTCGCTGTAGCCGTACGGCATGCCCACGCGAGGCAGACTTCCGGCGTGACAGCGGGCGGCAGCGTTCCGCTGTTTGCTCACCGCAGCCACCAAACTCCGCTCCTCGACGCCATCGCCACCACCTACGCCGCGACTCTCCTGCACCGCGCCGCGGTACGGCAGTGGGCGCAGGCAACGGAGTCGGAACGGGAGGACGCTGAGCGGTTCGCAGCCATAGTCAAGGGCTGGATCACTTGGCGGGCCCGCGCTGTCATGACTGAGTGCCGCGAACGCTGCGGTGCGCAGGGGCTCTTCTTGGCCAACGGAATCGCGGGCCAGTTGGCAGCCAACGAGGGAACCATCACAGCGGAGGGTGACAACCTCGTCATCTGGGTCAAGGCTGCCGGCGAAATGCTTCTTGGACACTTCACTCCCAAGGAGCCCCATGATGCGCCGCCCGAGGCTCGCGACCTCGACGATCCGGTCTTCCTTCAAGACCTGTTGGCGGACATCGAACGCATCTGGCACCAGCGTGCGCGTACACGCCTGCGCAGCGGAACGGCCGGCAATCCACTCAACCGATGGAACAACACCGTCACATCGGCTCTGGAACTGGTCGACGCCTACGCACACCGCCAGGCTGCCCAAGCTCTTCTGGACGCCGCCATCCAGGCTCCTCACCCTGAAGCGCAGCGGCAGTTGGGTTTGCTGCACCGCCTGTTCACCCTGCGCCGTGTGGCGGCTCACAGTGGAGACCTGCTTGCGGAGGGGTACCTGACCAGTGCGCAGGTGAGGCAGCTCCCCGACGCGGCCGAGAGTGTCGTCGCAGACCTCGCACCCGAGGCCTTGACCCTGACGAACGGATTCGCCGTTGTGGAGGAAGTTCTCCTCGACCATCCCATCAACCGTCCTGCTGCCTTCGATGGCATCGAAGGCAGCCTGCTACCGCGGTGACAGCCTCGGAGTGAGATCTCCGCGCCGTGCGCACGGCGGCGTCGCGCCGGGAATGGATCCAGGCGATGCCCGCGTCCACGCGTGCGTCGGAGGCGGGCATCGAGTTCGCTCCGGACGGTGAGGTGATTGTCGGCCCCGAGTTCCGTACGTTGGAGACGGCGTGGATCGAGGGGGTCGCCACGATGGCCCGTGCCGGAGCCAGGGTCGTCGTCGAAGAAATCTTTCTCGGCGGGGTGGCGTCCCAGCAGCGATGGTGGAAGGCGCTTGGCGGGGTGCGGGTGTTGTGGGTCGGTGTCCGGTGCGAGAGTGCGGTTGCCGCAGCCCGTGAGGTCGCGCGCGGCGACCGGGTCACGGGAATGGCGGCATCGCAGGCGGACGTGGTCCTCCAGGGCGTGATCCACGACCTGGAGGTGGACACGACGCGGAGTGAGTCCATGGAGTGCGCGCGGATCCTCGCCGACCGCGTCGAGTGATCCGTTGGGTTGCTGTTTCGCCGCCAGCCGGTATCCGGCGATGGTGGTCGGATCGTCTCCCGCGAGCGGCTGGAAGACCGGTGACGCACCGCCCGGCTCCGGCTGCTGACCGCTCATCAATTCACTTGTCCCCCGAAGAGCGCCGATATCGAAGCGCACCCTGTCCAAGGACGACCGTCGGCGTCCGTTCCGACGAGGAGTCCACGGGAGCCCCGATGACCGGCTCCGGTCGTCTCAGCTCCGGACGTCTCCGAGTGTCCGCATCTCCTGGCCGGTGGGCGGCGTCTGTCGCGCACCGGCGTGGTCCAGTCCCAGCCGCAGAGCCATGACAATCAGCGCGGCGACCGCGAAGCCGCTCCCTGCCCAGGCGAGTTGACGGGCGCCGTACTCAGTCATGACCCATCCCCCGACCGCGGTTCCGACGGTGATGCCTAGGTTCGAGAACGAGATGAAGAGGCTGTTGCCGAACTCGGGCGCGTCGACGGCGTCCCTTCCCAGCCAGCTCTGGCTCACGATGAGCCCGCCGGAGTGCACGGCCCCCCAGGCCAGTACGGCCAGGACCATCGGCGCGAACAGCGGGCCGACGGCGTACAGGAGCACGTAGACGAGCAGACACAGAACGGGGTAGGCGACCACCGTACGAATCGGATTGCGCCGCAACAGCCCACCGAAGACGAAGTTCCCAAGGATCATGATGACGCCGAACGCCATCAGCATGGCGCTGACCCACGTCCCATCCATGTGCGTGACCTGGCCGAGGTACTCGGCGAAGTAGCCGTAGACCGAGAACATCGCCGCGAAGACGAGGACGACCGACGCGATGGTCAGCCACATCCGGGACCGCTTGAGAACGCTCAACTGGGCACCGTAGGACGCCCGTTGCCCAACAGGCATCGACGGTACGAACCGCAGGATTCCGAGGAAGGCGATCAGGTTGACGAGCGCACCGAACCAGAACGCCGACGCCAGGGACACATGCTCGGCGAGGTACGAGGTCAGCGGCACACCGAAGGCGAAGCCGACGGTGACTCCGCCGAACACGGTCGTTGTGGCCCGGGTCGCGTCCCCGGCCGGCACCAGCCGTGCGGCTGTCGCGAGCGCGACCGCGAAGAACACCGGATGGAAGAGGGCGGGAACGACGCGGAAGGCCAGCATCACCTCGTACTGCGTGGTGAGTGCGTAGACGGCGTTGGAGACAGCGAACACCGCGATTGCGACGGCGAGCACCCTCTTGCGGTCGACGCCGGAGGCGAGAAGCGTCGTGAACGGCCCGGACACGGCGATGACCAGGGCAAAGACGCCGACGAGCCACCCCGCGGCGGACGGCGTGACATCGAGCTCGGCCGAGACCTGGGGGAGCACGCCGACCATGCCCATCTCGGTGGTGATGATCCCGAATACACCGAGGGCGAGCACCAGGACGGTGAGGGAGGTCTTTCTCATCGCAACCCTTCATCAAATCTAGAAACGTAGATACATTAAACTCTGGGAGAGTGCATGTGCGCGGAAATCGGCTGGGCTACAGGTGGGCTACAGCTCGTCGCGGACGTGTGCGGCGAACTCGGCGATGACCGGCTCATTGCGTCGGTAGTATGTCCACTTGCCGATGCGCTCCGAAGTGAGCAGCCCCGCGTCCTTCAGGGTCTGCAGATAGCTGGACACCACCGACTGTGCCAGCCCGGCACGCTTCTGGATGTCGCCGACGCACACGCCGATGTGGAAGCCGAGCCCCTGCTGTCGGTAGGAGTCCTCGTCGAAGTAGTTCGCCGGATCCTTGAGCCACTGCATGAACTGCAGGCGCGCGGGATTGGCGAGCGCCTTGTGTACGGCCAGGGGATTCATCGGTCTGCCTCTCCGTTCACCTCTCCAGGGAACGCATCTAGCTTTCGCGATATGTAGCCGCTAGTCAAATCGATCCCCGCCGCCCACTCCATCCGCGAGGCGTGGCCAGGCGAACCCGGCGAAAGGGTCCGATCTCCAAGGAGTCGGAACGATCTTTCCTTGCCCCCGGTCGGTCTCGCTGAGCTCATGGGCCTCGGCTGCGGCCGCCCTGGACCCAGAGCCTGTTCGATGGCCCCCGTGCGGCAGCACGCCCGGCGATCGGAAACCCGCTGACTCATCCCGGTCACAGCACCAGGTGTTCTGTCCGATGAGTTGGGTGAGGGTCCTGTCGGGCAGACCGTAGCCGCGCAACTCATGACTGCTGCTGAATCGCCTGGCTGCGTCTCTTCGTGCTGACCTCCCGTACCAGAGCCGTCCCGTTGTCACCGTGAGCGGACCAGGGACCCGCCCCCGCGATCCAAGATCATCGGATGCAGAATGTCCGTATGCCGATAGAGAACATGCCGAAGACGGCAACGATCGAGGATGCTGCACCGATCAGTCGCTCCCTGGCCCGCGCCTTCGACGATGACCCGATGATGCGCTGGTTCTTCCCCGACGACTCCTCGCGCGAGGCATCACTGGGCAGTTACTTCACCACGATCTTCACCCGGCAGTACGTCCACAACAGCGTGTGCGAGTGCACCGAGGCCGCGGCGGCCTTCTGGGTACCGCCGGAGGCGCAGGCCAAGGCCGTTCCCGACGCGGAAACCATCCAGGAGCTAGAACATTCTCGGCGACCGGGCTGGGCTGTTCAGGGACGCCGTCGAGACGGCCGCCAAGCACACGCCCCAGGAACCGCACTGGTACCTGGCGCTGATCGGAGCCGACCCCGCGGCCCAGGGCCAGGGACAGGGCGCCGCTCTGCTGCGCTCGGGGCTGGCCAAGGCCGATGCGGCGGGCCTGCCCGCCTATCTGGAGTCCTCCAAAGCGTCCAACCTCCCCTTCTACGAACACTTCGGCTTCACCGTGCGTGAAGAGGTGCGGCTGCCGGGGGACGGGCCGGTGCTGTGGGCGATGTGGCGCGAGCCGCACCGTCCGCTCAACGCCTGGCTTGATCTTTGATCTCGGGAGTAGAACGGCTTCTCGTGCTTGATCACACGATCTGGTAACTGCCGTATATGCAGGCGGCCTTCGGCTGAGCACGTGTTCCGACCAAGGAACACACACGCCCAGCACGAAGGCCGTGGGGATGAGTCTGTTGCATCACGCTGTCCGGCAGGAACGTTTGCGGAGCTGTCACGCCTCCCTGCGTTGTTCTGCGGGACGTGGTGAGCCCCTCGTGTGGTTGACCCGCCCAGGGGCGTCGGGTGTGGCCCGTACGCCCTACCCTGCGCGGAACCCCACCACTTCACCCTGACCCCACGCACGGACACCCTCACCATCGCCCGTGGCGAGGTCGTCGGACTGGTCGGAGAATCCGGATCGGGCAAGTCGATGACGGCCCGTTCCGTCACCCGGCGCACGCCCCCGGAGCCTGTCTCGGCGGACCCACCGACTTCGACGGCCAGTCCATCCTCGACCTGACACCCCGTGGACTACGCGCCCTGCGGACCAGCCGGATCGCGATGATCTACCGGGACTCTCGCGCACACATCAACTCGGTCCGCACCACAGGTGACTTCCTCACCGAAGCCGTGGTCACCAACCTGTCGGTGACATCCCGCAAGGCACGCACCACAGCCCTGCGGCTGCTCGCCGACGTCGGCATCACCAACGGCGTGCACCGCATGTCCCGGACAAGGCGGTGGCGGCGCTGGACGTATCGTTCCGGGCACAGGTCCCCAACCTCCTTGCCGACATCCGCGAGCGGAGTGGCATCAGCCATGGGTTCATCTCCCACGACCCGGCCGTCGTCCATCGGATCAGCGACGGGCGATCGTGATGTCCGGCAGCCGGGTGGTGGAGCGCGGCCCGACAGCGCAGCTTCTGCGCGCGCCGGAAACGGACTGCACCAAGGCATTGCCGGCCGCAGTACCCGACCCGGGCTGGAAGCTGTACCGAATCCGCCGCTGAAGCGCCCGCGCTGGGCGGCCCGGCCGTCGTGGTCGTTCCACCGGCCGCGTCAACGCGTGGACCGGGCGCCCGGACAGAGGTTCCGTCCGGGCGCCCGGTCCGTAGTGATCAGTGGTGCAGGTTGAGACGGTGCACGCCGCCGTCGACGGTGCCGACGTAGAGCGTGCGGCCGTCGGGGCTCGCGGCCAGTTTGGTGGTGTCGGTGTTCTGCAGGCCGGTGGAGATGTTGTGCCAGCTCAGACCGTGGTCGGTGCTGCGCAGTACGCCGCGGCCGCCTTGCAGGAGGCCGCTGGCCCCGGAGCTGGTGGTGGCCGCGTAGAGCGTGTCCTTGACCCGGAGCAGGTCGGAGACATGGATCGCGAGAGGACCGGTGGCCGCGGTGCGGAAGGTCCGGCCGCCGTCGGTGCTGACGCGGACGCTCTCGCCGCCGACGACGAGACGCCGTCCGGCGAGGTCGATCGCGGTCACCGGGCCGTCGGCGACTTTGGTGACGGTCACCCCGCCGTCGTCAGACCGGTAGAGACCGGCGGTGTTGCCGAGCCACAGGCGCAGCGGATTTGCGGGGTCGCCCACGATGGTGCCGAAGGAGCGCTCGTGGTAGAGGTTCTTCCACGTCGCGCCGCCGTCGCTGGTGGCGAACAGCCCCTGGCCCAGAAGGCTTCGGAAGCTGACCATGACCCGGTTCGGGTCGGCGGGGTGGACCAGGAGCGCCGTCGGCACCTCCGCCGAACTGCCCCTCTTCTCCCAGGTGGCACCGCCGTCGCCGCTGCGCTCGACGGTGAATGAGCCGAACGCGGTGCGCCGCACCTTCCAGATCACCTTCGGATCCTTGTCCGACACGGCAAGTTGCGGGACGGTGACGCCCCTCCTGCCCTCGCCGCCCGACTGGCCCCACTCCGGGCTCGCGACGGGAAGGGCGGTGCGGTAGACCGCACTGTCGGTGGCGGCGAGCAGCTGGCCGTCACTGACAGCGAGATCGTTGACGGTCAGTCCCTGGACGCCGATCCGCCGATATCCGGTGCCGTCCGCTGCACCCCGGTAGACACCGTCCTGCTCGCTGGAGACGGTGACGGAACCGTCGGCCCAACGGTCGTAGTCCATCGGTACCGCTGCGCGCGACGGCGCGGCGACCGTGGTCCACGTCTGCCCGTGGTCGCGGCTGAGACGGCCGCTGCCGGACAGTGTGCTCAGGTACAGGTCGTCACCCGAGATGGTCAGGCGGAGGCCGCCGTTCGTCATGGACAGCAGGGTGGTCCAGGTCTCCCCGCCGTCACGGGAACCGACAACTCCCCGGCCCGGGACATACACCGCCACGACCGAGGAGTCGGCGGCCAGCCCGCCGACGCCCCCGCCGGACGGGGCGAAGAGCAGGCGTGCCTCGCCAGGGTTGCCCGAGCCGATGCCGGAGCGGGCCCAGACGCCGTGATACGTCGTCATATAGAGGGTGTCACCGGTGACGGCGGCGGCGGTGACGGCGCCGGTCACACCGGTCGGATACGTCGTCCAGTGGTCGCCCGCGTCCGTGCTGACCAGCAGTGCGTCCGAGGTGACCGCGACCAGGGTGCGGGTCTGTTCATCGGCGGCGAGCGCCGCGATGCGGGTGTCCGGGACGTCGAGCGTGCGCCAGGTCCGCCCGTTGTCATCGGTGCGCAGGATGGCGCCCCGGCGACTGCCGTCGTGAACGCTGTTCACGGCGTACCACCAGCGGTCGGGATTCTTCGCGTCCACCACGAGCGGACCCGTGCCGTCCGCGACGGGCAGTCGTCCCAACTGGCGCCAGGAGGCGCCGTTGTCGGTGGTCAGCCAGGGAGCCGTCTTCTGGTACTGGGTGAGGACGGCCTGCTTCGGCCGGCTCGACGAGAGGGCGATGGAGCCGGCCTGGCCGTTGGGACCTACCGGCTCCCAGCGGTCCCTGCGGCTGTCGACCGGGGTGACCTCGAAGGCGCCGGCTCCGGTGAGCCGCTGCCCGGTGCCGGCGGTGCCGCGTACCGAGACCCGGTAGGCGCCGGCCACGCTGCCGGTCACCTCGGCCCGGTAGTACCCGCTGGCGGGATCGAGCGTGGAAGTGACGTCGACGGCCTTGCCGCGAGGCGGGGTGACGGTGACGACCGGCGGTGCCGCCAGCCGGGTCGGCGGGGCGATGTGCACGGTCGAGTGGCCGTCGCTCGGGTCGGGTGCGGCCTGGACGGCCAGATGCCGGACGGCGAGCAGGTAGGGCACCCCGATCGCCGGTCCCCGGTCGGGAGTCGCCGTGAGACGGCCGCTGATCTCGGTGTCGGTAGTCGGCCGGGCGACGCGCAGCGAGACCGTGACGGTCGCGGTTCCCCCGGCCGGTACGGTGACCCGCTTCGCCGAGACCGTGGCCGGACCGTCGGTCCGCAGCGAGGTCGCGACCGGCCGCGTGCCGGAGTTCCGCAGCGTCACCTTCGCGGTGCCGCCGACGTGACGCCGGGACAGGTCGGCGAGCCCGAACGACACCGACGCCGGTGAGGCGCTGACCGTGGCCGAGGCGGCCGCGGCCGCATCGAGCCGGCCCGAGCCCTGCGTCGTGGGCCCGGTGCCGCTCAGCGGCTTCGCGGTGCCGATCAGCTCGGCCTTGATCTCGGTGGGCGTCCGGCCGGGGTGCAGTTGGCGCAGCAGGGCCGCGGCGCCGGCGACGTGCGGGGCCGCCATCGACGTGCCCGACATGCGGTACTGGCCGGGCCCGTACAGCGACTTGGGCACCGTGGAGCGGATCTCCACACCCGGCGCGACCAGATCGGGCTTCAGACCGAAGCCCTGTGTGGGACCGCGTGAGGAGAACGAGGCGATCCGGTCGGTGGTGTCGGTGCCCCGCAGCGTCACCGAGACGCTCCCGGCGGCGAGCCGGGAGCTCAACTCCGTGTACTGGGTCGAGTCGATGCCCATGACCACCAGGTGGTCCATGCGCAGCGAGTCGCCGGAGGCGTCGATCCGCGCGGGCGATGACGGCACCTGGGCCACTCCCGGCTCAGGGTTCACCTCCGACGGCCGCACCTCTCCCGGTGCTCCGGCGACGAACACCGGGCCGTCGTTGGAGGGCAGGCCGGCCAGCACGGCGATCGCACCGCGCTTCTCCGCCTCCTGCGCCCACTCCACGGCGCTCGCCGTCAGGTACCGCGCGTCGGCGGCGACAAGCATCTGCGCCCGTACGATCTTTCCGCGTACGTCGCCGACCCGCTCCCAGTCCTCGGCGGTGCCCTCGCCGACATCGACGAGCGGCGCCGTGACCGGGTCCTCCGGCGGATTCGCGGACAGGATGCCGCGGTAACTCTGGATCAACTCCGTTTCCCTGCCGGCCAGATAGGCGCTGGGCAGCCGCAGATTGCTCGTCGACGCGCCGACCGAGACCACACCGTCGGCTGTGCCGGGACTGTTGACCGTACCCGTGCCCGGTCCGTCGTTGCCGGCCGCGGCCACCACGACCACACCGGCTCGTACGGCCGCGGTCGCGGCGCGGCCCAGCGGGTCGGTGCCGTCGCCGGGGCCGCCGAGGCTCATGTTGATGACATCGGCGCGGTGCGGGTTGGCCGGATCGGAGGCCGCCTCGATTCCGGCGATGATGTCCGACGTGTAGCCGGAGCCGTCGGCGTCCATCACTTTGTACGCCAGCAGATTCGCGCCGGGCGCCACGCCGGTGACGCCGCCCTTCTCAGCCGCCTTGCCCGCGATGATGCCGGCGACGTGGGTGCCGTGGCCGTTGTCGTCCATCGGGTCCTCGTCACCGTTGACGAAGTCGTGCCCGCCGACGACCTTGTGCCCCTTGCCGAGTCCGCCGCCCAGGTCGGGGTGGGTGTAGTCCACGCCACTGTCCAGGATCGCGACGGTGGTCCCCTTGCCGGTGACGCGACTTCCGGCCGGGTCCTTGCGCTGCCAGACGCCGGGTGCGCCGATCAGCGGCACGCTCACGTCCGTCTTCGTCAGCACCCGGGTGTCGGGGCGGACGGCCGTGACGCCCGGCAGCGAGGACAGCCGCCCCACCTCGGACGCGGGCACCGTCATTGCCACGGCATCGATGAGCAGACCCAGTTTGCGGGTCGCCGAAGGGTGCAGCCCGGCGCTCTTCGCCGAGCCGAGGAATGTCTCCTGCCGCGCGTCGAGCGCGCGGCGGGCGGCGCCGACGCCGCGGGCGGCCTCGGCGGACAGCAGCGATCCACCGGGCGCGGCGGTGACCGCTGGGTTCCCGGACAGTTCGACGAGCACTCGTTGCGACGGATCGGGCGTGGACGCGTTGGCTGCGCCCGGTGTCGCCGCCAACGTGCCGGCGAGAACAACGGCGGCGAGAGCGGCATGACGCGATCTTCGTGACTTCATTGCCATGCGTAAAGGTCCTAGTGGTGAGGGCACTTGCCGCACAACTGATCTACGTGGCCCATTGCTGCCGCTGGCACAACTGGGCCACCATCCGTCCATGACTCCCGACACACCGCAACTCACGGCGGCAGGCATCGATCCGTTCGACGAGAGCGTCTACCGCGCCGTCCTGACCCGGCGGACGGCGGCGCCTGCCGAACTCACCGCGGATCTCGACTGTTCGGCCGAGCGCGTCGCCAGGGCGCTGGACCGGCTCCGTGACCACGGGCTGGTCGGCCGGCTCGCCGGCTCCCGCCGCCGGTACGCCGCGATCGAGCCGGGCGCCGCCGTCGAGGCGCTGGTGCGGGCCAGAAGCAATGAGCTGGAGCGGGTCCGTTCGGCGGCCGACGAGCTGTCCCGGCTGTTCGCCGCCGCGCGCACCGGCGCGACCTATGAGGACGAGGTGGAGATCACCACCGGCAGCGAGGCGCTCGGCCGCTGGTTCGTCCGCCTTCAGCAGGAGGCCCACGAGGACGTGATGACCCTGGACCGGCCGCCGTACGCCCTGACCACCTCCAACCCGGTGGAGGCGACGGCGCTCGGCCGCGGCGTACGGTACCGCGCGGTCTACGCCCCCGAGGCCCTGGAATGGCCGGGCGTCCTCGACGACATCCGCGAGCTGGTCCGGCACGGCGAACAGGCCCGCGTCCTGCCCGGCCTGGGCATCAAACTCGCCATCGCCGACCGCAAGCTCGCCCTGATGCCGCTCTCCCTCGACCTCAACGACGTCCGCGCAGCGGTGATCCGCCCGTCCACCCTGCTCGATGCCCTCACCGGCTACTGGGAAATGTGCTGGAAGCAGGCCCTGCCCCTCAACGCCCCCGCCGAGGACCCCCTCGGTGAGGAGGACCGACTCGTCCTCACGCTCCTGGTCAGCGGACTCAAGGACGAGGCGATAGCCCGCCAGCTCGGCTGGTCCGTCCGCACCATGCGCCGCCGCATCAGCCGCCTGCACGAGCTACTCGGCGCCGCCAACCGCTTCCAGGCCGGAGTGATCGCGGCCCGCCGCGGCTGGTTGTGAGACAGCACGCCGACAGCAGGTGGGGCGACAATGAGTGGATGTGGTCTCGGCGCGCGTTCCATGCCTGCACAATTCGGCTCGTGACCGATGAAGACCCGTACCTGTGGCTGGAAGACATCGAGGGCGAGGCCGCGCTCGAGTGGGTGGCCGAGCGGAACGCCGAGACGGAGGCGGTGCTGGCCGCCGATGCCGGGTTCGCTTCCCTGAAGGAGCGCCTGCGGGAGGTGTTGGACGCTTCGGACCGTATCCCCTACACCGTCCGTCGCGGAGTATTCCTTTACAACTTCTGGCGGGACGCCGGGAACGTGCGTGGTGTGTGGCGGCGTACGACGTTGGAGCAGTACCGCAAGGAGTCTCCTGAGTGGGAGGTCCTTCTCGACGTCGACGCGCTCGTCGCGGCGGAGGGCGAGAAGTGGGCGTGGGCGGGTGCGCGGGTGCGCCATCCCGATTACGACCGGGCACTGGTGTGTCTGTCGCGCGACGGTGGTGACGCCGTTGTGGTCCGGGAGTTCGACCTCGCCAACCGGGCTTTCGTCGATGGCGGGTTCCAGGTGGGGGAGGCGAAGACGCAGATCGGGTGGATCGACGCCGACACCGTCTTCATCGGCACAGACTTCGGGCCGGGCTCACTGACGGACGCCGGATATCCGCGTACGGTCTGCAGGTGGCGACGCGGCACCCCGCTGGAAGAAGCCGACCTGGTCTTCGAGGCCGGGACAGGAGATGTGGCGGCGTGGGGCCGGCACGACACCACACCCGGTTTCGAACTGGACTTCGTCTCCCGGTGGCTGGACTTCTTCCGCAGCGAGATGTACCTCCTGAACCCGGACGCCACGCTCGTCAAGATCGACGTTCCCGACGACGCCAGTGCCTATACCCATCGCCGGCATCTGATCGTCACCTTGAAGTCCGACTGGCTCGGACAGCGGGCGGGCTCCCTACTGGCGTTCGACTTCGACGCCTTCCTGGCGGGTGACCGTACCGCGGAGGTGCTGTTCACTCCGGATGAGCGAACGGCTCTGGCCGGGCACTCCTGGACCCGCCACCATCTGATCCTGGAGACGATGCGCGACGTCAGCACCCGCATCGAGGTCCTCACCCCCACCCCCGGAGGCGGGTGGGCACGCAAGCCGCTCGTGGACGTCCCGGCGCTGTCCGCCGTCACGGTTGCGGACACGGACCCGGACGTCTCCGACGAGTACTTCCTGGACGTGTCGGGGTTCTTGCAGCCGTCTACCCTCCACCACGGGCGGATCGGCGCCGAGTCGGAGATCCTCAAGCAGGCTCCGGCCCGCTTCGACACGGCTGGTCTGGCGGTGGAGCAGTTCTTCGCGACCTCCCGGGACGGCACGCGGGTGCCATACTTCGTGACCGGCCCCGGCCATTCCGACGGGCCCGGACCGGGCCCCGCCCTGCTCTACGGCTACGGCGGCTTCGAGGTCTCCCTCATCCCTTCCTACGACGCGGTGACGGGCCGGGCGTGGCTGGAGCGCGGCGGCACCTACGTGATCGCGAACATCCGAGGTGGCGGCGAGTACGGACCGGACTGGCACCAGGCCGCACTCGGCGCGGACCGGTCACGAGCCTTCGAGGACTTCGCGGCCGTCGCCGCAGACCTCGTCGCGCGGGGCATCACCACCCCGGCCATGCTGGGCGCCGCGGGGGGAAGCAACGGCGGCCTGCTCATGGGCGCGATGATCACCCGTTACCCGCACCTGTTCGGCGCGATCGTAGCTCAGGTACCGCTGCTGGACATGCTTCGCTTTCACAAGCTCCTCTCCGGCGCGTCCTGGACCGCCGAGTACGGCAACCCGGACACCGAAGCCGATCGCCCCCACCTTCGTGCGCTCTCCCCCTACCACCAGCTCACCGCGGACCAGGTCTACCCGCCGGTTCTTCTGACGACCTCCACCCGTGACGACCGCGTCCACCCCGGCCATGCCCGCAAAGCGGCCGCACGTCTGCGCGAGCTCGGTCACCCAGTCCTGCTCCACGAGAACATCGGTGGTGGCCACGCGGGCGCCAGCGACAACGAACAGTCCGCCCACAACAAGGCCCTGGTGCATACCTTCTTGTGGCGGCACCTCACACAACCGGTGCGGTCGGCCGCCGGCTGACCGGGCGGGACGCACCTTCCACTTGATCTGCCTGACAGCGTTACTCGTTCAGGTCAGGATGACCGGGTTGCTGAGCGCCGCCGCGTGCCCGTCCGGACGGAGTACCTCGACACGGACGAACGCCGACTCCGACGTGCTGATATGCCACTCCACGGCACCTGATCCCGAGCCGGGCAACGACGCGCGGTGCGCCCTTCCTTGTTCGGTGTGAAAGCTGACAGCGCCCGAGGGCACACCGCGCACGTCCGCCCCCACCTTGGCGGGCACATCACCTGCCTTCAGCCGATCACCGATTCCGGCGCTCCTGTCACCGGCCGAGGCCGTGAACGACAGCTCGACAGCTGCCGATTCGGCGATCCAGCTTCGGCCGGCCCGGATTCCGGCGAGGATCGCCGTCCCCCTCGGCTCTGGCAGGGCAGCCCGATCGCCTACGAGACTCTCCGAAACGCAACATCGACTACCCAGACACCAGACGCATAACGTGTGGCCAGCATTCGGGGTCAAGCTCCCCCCTCCCACCGAACTCCAAGCCCTGATCAATGCCGTCAGCACCGGCAGACCCCTGGACCTCTACTGCCCGGTCTAACAAACCACCGCTAGGCGCAATACCGGTGATTTAGGTCTTCTTCCGGGAGGTCGGGGCTGGTTTGGTGGGTCCGACGAGGGTGATGACTGGGGTGTCCAGCCTGGGCTGGTTGTTGTGTTCGGTGCGTTTGAGGGCCCAGTTGGACATCTTGCGTTTGATGACACGGGGATTGGAGCGTAACCGCCTTGGTTCCAGGAGCCGTTGACCGATTTCAAGCAGAGTCTGAGCGAGGGCCCGCGTGAGTCGGGAGGGGGGAAAAGCCCGCCTGGGCGGTGACCTGGCGGCGGACAACGCGCACGGCGCGCGAGAAAGAGATCCGGTCCGGATCGTGTCCCTGCTGTCGTGCGGCTCCGTGCATGAGGTCCCGCACGGCATGGTGAACGAGGAGGAACGCGAAGATCT